>CALIJJ010000147.1 GCA_938017515.1 uncultured Pseudanabaenaceae cyanobacterium | reverse complement strand
TGGACTCAGACTTTTAGCGGCGCGATCGCATCATCCAGCAACAGCCACCCATTACAACCAGTCCAATCGGCATCCAGAATGACCAAGACAAGGTTGGAGCTTCGGCATTGCCGAGTGGTTCTACATCACTGGGTTGCTCGGAATAGGCAGAATCAACCGCCGACGGCGTTGATGCATGGGTCTCCGACGGAATCGATGCGTATGCCTCCGACTGAGTCGATGGGTTCACGGAATCAGTCAGATGCCGAGCATCGCTGGATGATTCCCCCCTCATGGTTTTACTGGATGTTTCCAACCGGTCGGAAATTTCCCGGTTCGGCGTTCTGACAGAGGTCTCAGCGTTTGTTGAAAGATTGCCTCTCACCGAACGACCGGGGGCCTGTTCACGAATGCTCTGCTCCCCCATAGCTGTTTGACCGACATTATTCTCCCCAATAGTTGCCTCACCCACGGCTTGGCCACCAATGACCTGATCAATATAATCGGCAAAGGCTGATACTCGGGTATCAAAGAAGTACTCCCCAAAACTCGTGTCATTTTCATCCGTGACATCAATGCCTTCAGTCCCCGGCTCCATCCCCGTGGAAGAAATCCCAGCCAGCCGACCGTTGATAAATGCAGGCCCCCCCGAATCACCACTGCTGGAACCGATTTCCTTTCGGCCTAAGCCCAGATCCCGTTCGCCAAACTCAATGCCCAGGGCATCATTCGCTGGCTTACCGCTATCAAAGTCATAGACCAATTGGGTGCCGGGTTCGTTAACGGCTTCGTAGCCCGCTTCATTAAAAATATCTCCGAAGGCCTCATAGCGATTCTGACCAAACCGCAGGATGGATTCCTCCTCATCGTCGTCTTCCCCCTTCGCTCCCGTGGCTCGAATGCCAAAACCAACGCGGGTGAAGACTCGCCCCATTTCATTATTGTCGCGATACAGTGCGTAGCGCTCTGCCTCCTCAGGTGCAGATTCAACTAACTCCAAAATGGCCAGATCGTTATTGTAGCCTTCATCATTCCGCCAACCGGGGTGCATGATGATCCGGGCCACATCCATCTCAACGTATTCATCGGGTAAGGAAAAGAGAACCGTGACCTGATGTGGATTAGGATTTCTGGTGACACGCTCACTTCCCTCTGAGTTTGTCTCAAAACAGTGGGCTGCGGAGAGAATATGGCGATCGCTCACCAATGAGCCGGTACAGATATCATCCTCCATTTCCAGCAGAACCACGCCTGTGTATTCCTGTCCTTCCGGCACGACATAGCGTTCATCATCTGGATTATTCACAGGAACCGAAATGGCCAGGACGCTGGAGTCAGTCATGAATCGTTGGATGGTGGGATGAGGCAAAACGTTGAGAGATAAATCGAAGTCGGTGACCTTGAGTAAGCGCAGCTATCAGACACGGCAAAACAGGAGCCTCATCAGCCGCTACAGCTCAATTTATTTACGGCCCTCGACTTACGATCGCCATACCTTCATATTGCCCAATTTGGTCGCGAGGTCGACGCTTCTGACGCTCGGCTTCTTCAAAGGGGCCGAAGCTTAACCCTCAAGATTGGCGCTGCGAGGATTGCTAGAAAAGGGCAAACAAAATAGTTGCTCAGACAATAAAATCCGAGACCTATCAAACACCACAACCTATCGAACATAGGGTCAATTTCGGGTCAATTTCAATTGAGCCTGTTCTTACCAACTCTCTCCACCGCCACCGTCACCGCTCTCGCCGCCACTAATCTCAGCCCCGTGGTCGCTTCCAAGCCTTTGCCAATGCTGGTTCCGGCTCCGCTCAACCCGCGCCACCGCGATTACCACAAGATCGAGGGCTGAGCGAAGTCGAAGCCCGGCCAGCAAGACAATTGTGGCTGCCGACTTAGCCACTCTCCCCAGCCTGATTAAACGTTGGTCAGTCAATCAGGGGATAGCGTTTAGATCGCTCGATTGAACACCTCTCATCATGAAAACCTTCGCATCCGAAAATCTGCGAAGACAAACGGCACGTATGCCCCCCAGTAAATACTGAACGTATTCCGTGTCAATCCCCAACAGGAATAGCAAGATTTACTGATTCCAAGATCATCCCAATCTGAATTTAAGCAGTCTCAAATCATTTTGGATAAATAATATCGGTAATCATGAAGAGCACGAGCCTCGCCATTCCGTATCAATACGCTATCTGAGATATGCAAGTTCCACATAGAACTTAGATCTAAAAAATGAGCAAACTGGAAGCAGTTAGTGACAACGCAACATGCAGATTTAAATAGAATTTTATCTAATCAAATAAATCAAGCTTGCCATCAGTCAGCACAAATTTGACTTTGTTTATCTGCTTGCTCAATCATGTCCGGTCACCTCCTATTGCCATCATTATCAAATTCTAGGCCGCCTGGCTCTAACCAGGACAGCTTGGAGCAGCTTTTGGTTCTTGCCCATCGCCTTGCCAGCACAACACAATTCAAAAAGTTACTCGTTCTGCTGGCAGACTACTGCCTAGAACAGGGCCAAGCAGATGTTTGTGTCATTGCCTTGCCGGATGCCAGTGGACAGTGGCAGACCTATAGCTTTCAGGCAGAGGATGGGTTTCGCACGAGGGCCAACGCAGCTTTAGAAGAAGGGGCGATTATTTTCCCCTCCCCTTCTCCTTTAAAGCAACAGCATCCCACCAGTGCCATTCGCCGTATTCAGCAAATCCGGCACCTGCAAATTTTGTGTGAGGAAGACAATACAGAGAAAAATGCTTGTACAGGGTTAATCGATGGCTTAAATTTTACCTCCGAGCATTGGTACTACCATCCCCTCATCTATCGACAAGAATGTGTTGGAATTTTCTACATTGAGCGTCAGAAGAAAACCTCCCCTTTTACAGCGGAAGAACACAACCTAATCAATTTTTTGGTCGGACATGGGGCGATCGCCCTTTCTAACATTCGCCTCCATGAGTCCGTGGTCCCCCAAGCGGCTGCCATCGAAGCCTGTATCGACGGTGTCGCCATCCTAGAGAACGGACGCTATATTTACCACAATCCAGTCTATGCAGGGCTATTCGGCTACGATAACCAGGAGCTGATTGGCCAAGAATGGGGCAATCTCTATCCCGCCGAAGAGTTCAAACGCATTCAGGAAGATGTTTTACCGCTGTTACTCGAATCAGGCCAATGGCGCGGAAAATCCATTGGTGTTCGCAAAGATAACAGTCAATTCCATACAGAAATCACTCTTTTTCAACTCGAAGACAAAAAGCTGATCTGTATTTGCAGAAATATTAGCGAAGAAAAAGACGCTGATTTCTTCTTCAAGCTCACCCAATACTCCGTTGACAATGCCGCTGACTGCATCTTTTGGCTGAAACAAGATGGCAATGTTTTCTATGCCAATCATGCTGCATCAATTTTATATGGATACAGCCTCGATGAGCTAATCTCGATGTCCATCTTTGAGATCAATCGAAGCATGTCTCCAGAGTCCTGGAGAGAGCACTGGCTACGGCTCCAGTCACAAACCCACTGCAGCATTGAAAGCGAGCACACCTCTAAGACTGGGCGAGCTTTTCCGGTCGAGATTACTGCCAACCATCTCGAATTTGAAGGCGAAGAATACAACTTTCTTTGTGTCCGAGATATCAGCGATCGCCACCAACAGAAAGAAAAGCTCTATGAATCCCAACGACTTCTTCAGCTCGTATTGGATACGATTCCCCAGAAGGTCTTCTGGAAAGATATGGATTCGATTTATCTCGGATGCAACCAGCGATTCTCTGATGTTGCGGGCCTCCAGTCTCCCGAAGATATTGTTGGTCTAGATGATTATGCCTTGCCTTGGAAATTAGAGGAGGCAACATTCTTTCAAGCGTGCGATCGCCGCATCATGGGCAAGAACCAAGCAGAACTTGGCATCGTGGAAACGCAAAAAACAGCCAATGGACAAGAGACTTGGATTGAAACCAACAAAGTTCCCTTACACGATACCCATGGCAACGTCATTGGCATTTTGGGGACGTACCACGACATTACCAAACAAAAAGAAGCAGAAAAAACGCTCCAGGATATCAATGAGACGCTAGAGCAGCGTGTTGCAGAGCGTACCCGTGAACTACAGGAGTCTCAGACCTTTCTGCGTTCGATCATGGATACCATTCCCCAGTCACTGTTCTGGAAAGATACCCAGGCAAAGTTTCTAGGCTGCAATCAAAATTTTCTGACCGCCGTGGGCATGGAGCGACTTGAAGATATTGTTGCGAAGACAGACCAGGATTTAAATCTGCCTTGGCGCTACGAAGCAGCCTGGTTTCGAGAGTGCGATCGCCGGGTGATTGAGATGGATGAAGCAGACTTGGGCGTTGTCGAGCCTCACCTCCGGTCCGATGGCAGCGAGGGGTGGCTCGAAATCAGCCGAGTGCCCCTCCACAACACTCGGGGAGACGTCATTGGTGTCTTGGGAGTCTTTCAAGACGTCACCCAACGCAAGCAGTCTGAAGAGGCCCTACAACAGCTCAACAGTGAGCTACAAGAGGCAAAAGAAGCCGCAGATTCAGCCAGCCAAGCCAAAAGCGAGTTCCTAGCCAACATGAGCCACGAACTGCGCACACCGCTCAATGGAATTTTGGGATATGCCCAAATCCTAAGCCGCTCGGCTCAGCTCCAAGAGAAAGAGCAGCATGGAGTCTCCGTCATCCAAGATTGTGGTAATCATCTACTCAATCTCATCAATGACATCTTAGAAATTGCCAAAATAGAGGCCCGAAAACTCGAGCTGCATCCCACAGTCTCTCATTTCCCCTCACTCCTAGAAGGGGTGATCAACATGTGTCGAATACGCGCCGACCAAAAGGGAATTCAGTTTGACTATCAAGCGAATAAAAATATTCCTGAAGATATTATTATTGACGAAAAACGACTTTACCAAGTTCTCATTAACTTACTTGGCAATGCCATAAAGTTCACAGAGAGGGGTCAAGTCAGCATGAGCATCGATGCCAAAGAACTATCTCCCCTCTCTGCGAACCAAGTAGCAATACAATTCACCATTAGCGATACAGGAATCGGAATTTCTGATGCTGACATCAACCGGCTCTTTCGCTCCTTCGAGCAAGTCGGTGAGCAACAAAAGAAGAAGGAAGGAACCGGTCTAGGTCTAGCGATTAGCCAACAAATCGTTCAGATGATGGGTGGTGAGATTCTCGTCAAAAGCCAGGTGGGACAGGGCAGCGAGTTCTCTTTTGAAATTGAACTCCCCTTGGCAAAGGCTCGTCCAGATCAGGCAGTGAATCAACCACCGAAAAGGATATCAGGCTATAAAGGAGCCCAGAAAAAAATCCTTATTATTGATGACGATAAGAGGAATCGGGATGTCCTTAGGGAACTACTAGAGCCTCTTAAGTTTGAGACGATGGAGGCTATTAATGGAGAGAATGGGCTCAGCATCATAGAAAATTTTATACCTGACTTAGTCATCACAGACATTGTCATGCCGGTCATGAATGGTCATGAATTCCTGAAGCGGGCTCGTGAACAAATTGAATTAAAATCGACCGTATTTATTGCTTCATCAGCTTCTGCGAGTAAAGACGAGCGCCAGAGCAGTCTCGATTCAGGCAGCGATTATTTTATTAGTAAGCCTTTCATCATTGATGAGCTTTTTACACTAATTCAAGCCAGTCTTAAGCTTGATTGGGTCTATGAAGATGTTCATCGGTTCGAACAGGCGATTCCGATCTATCAAGGCCCCCCATCGACCGAAGCAGCCAGGGAAGTGATGACACCAAGTCCAGCATTACTAGAAGAGATGCTCGACTTGGTCCAACGGGGTCGAGTCCCAAAATTTATCCAACTCATCCAAAAAATCTGTGAGGAAGAACCCCAGTACCAAGATTTTTTAAGCCCACTTAGGTCGTTAGCCATGAGATTTGAGTTAGAAGACATTGAGATTATTTTCCGGTCTCATCTCAGTGCCAAATAGGCCTCTCCGGCGCTCTCCTCGAGAATGGCTTCACTCATCAACGCTCTTAACCAAAACTCTTTCAGTCAAAACTCTCTCAGCCACAACTCTCCCAGCCAAAACCTCATGACATCTTCCAGCAGCGATCAAAACCTCATTCTCATTGTGGATGATACTCCCGCGAACCTGACCGTTATCTCCGAAGCACTCAGTGATGCAGGGTTTGAAATTGCGATCGCGATCAGCGGTGAGCGAGCCCTAGAACAAATTCAGCGCGAGCCTCCAGACTTAATCCTGCTGGATATTATGATGCCAGGCATCGGTGGTTTTGAAACCTGTAAGCGGCTGAAATCTGATCCCAAAGTCAGTATGATTCCCGTTATTTTCATGACCGCACTGGCTGATGTGGAAAGCAAAATCCAAGGATTAGAGCTGGGAGCCGTTGACTACATTACCAAGCCTTTTCAGGAGCGAGAAGTCCTCGCACGAATCAAAACCCACTTAGAGCTTAGAAAAACCCAGATCAAACTACAAAAGAGTGAACAGCGACTCGAAAGTATTCTGCATTCCCTCAAAGAAGTTGTGTGGTCAGCTCGCCTCAAACCCTTCGAGCTTCTCTATCTCAACCCAGTCGTCAAGCAAATCTATGGGCACGAGCCGGAGCAACTCATCCGGGATCCGCTATGCTGGCTTGAGATGGTTCATCCCGATGATCAACTTCAATTACAGAAACGGTTGAATGCGCCCGATCCTTCTGGTCCGCTTGATTTGGAGTACCGCATTCTGCGGCTCGATGGCGAAGTCCGTTGGGTTCATTGCCAGGCCCATGTTTACTTTCACACCACAGAACAGCGGTTTCGTGTCGATGGCATCGTGCATGATATTAGCGATCGCAAACAGGCCGAGCATCAACTGCGCTACACCGCCGAACACGACAGTCTGACCAATTTAGCGAACCGGGCCTATTTTGTGACGCAGCTCAATCAGTTGCTGGGGCGACCGCACGATCGCAAAAGCGATCAGTTCGCCTTACTCTTTATTGATCTCGATCGCTTCAAGGCCATCAATGATAGTCTCGGCCATAATGTGGGTGACCAGCTCCTCAAACGCGTCAGTCAGGTGTTGCTCGACTCCATTCGTCCCACGGATCTTGTCGCTCGACTCGGCGGTGATGAATTTACGCTTTTGCTGAGAAATGTCAGCGAAATTGAAGAAGTCATTATTGTTAGCAATCGTATTCAGAAGAAACTCCAAAACTCCATTCAAATTGGAAAAAAGTCATTCAATATGACCGCCAGCATTGGCATTGTCATCGACTGTAGCCAGTATGACTCTGCCGAATCTGCATTACGCGACGCCGATATTGCCATGTATCAGGCCAAGAGTCTCGGCAAAGCCTGTCATCAGCTCTTTAGTCAAGAAATGTATGAGCAGGCCATTCAAAAGCTGAGACTCGAAAGTGAGATCAAACATGCGCTTCAAGAAGGGGAATTTTTCCTCCACTATCAACCCATCAAACGGCTCGACACAGGAGAAATTTGTGGGTTTGAAGCTTTAGCCCGCTGGGAGCATCCCGTACGCGGATTTGTCTCCCCCGCAGAATTCATTCCCATTGCCGAGGAAACAGGACTGATTGTGCCCCTGGGTGAGTATGTTCTACGGGAAGCCTGCCGTCAGATGAAGAATTGGCAGCAGATGTACCCGGCTGCCGCAGGGCTGACCATGAGCGTCAATCTATCCAGCCGACAATTGAGAAGCGATAATTTCTTGGATATTCTCCACAGAATCGTCTCAGAAAGCCATCTCAAATCCTCTAATCTCAAACTTGAGATTACCGAAAGTCTGCTGATGGAGAATAGTGCAGCCACGCTCCAACTCTTTCAACAGCTCCAAGACCAAGGATTTCGTCTCAGCCTCGATGACTTTGGCACAGGCTATTCCTCCCTCAGCTATCTCCACCGCTTCCCCATCAATACCCTCAAGATTGACCGCTCCTTTGTTCAAAAAATAGAGCCGGGTCTCAGCAGTTTTGAGATTATTCGAACCATTACAGCTCTGGCAAAAACGCTCCAAATGGATGTGGTTGCCGAGGGGGTGGAAACAGCACAGCAAGCCGAATATCTCAAGGAACTCCACTGCGATATGGTGCAGGGATATTTCTTCTCCAAGCCCCTCAATACGGCGGCGGCCACCCAATATCTTCAGGATGAATTACAACCACAATCACTGCTCAGCTCCTCAACCTAACGCAGGGTTGAAGGATCGATTGGCGCGACGGGTTCCTCGCTCACCCTCCCGAAAGCGAGACACACACTCCATGAATAGCTCGGGTAATCACACGCAGCTCATTCGTTGAAATGATGTAGGGCGGCATCGTATAAAGCAACCGGCCAAAGGGGCGCAGCCAGGCCCCGGCTTTCACGACTTGGGGCTGAACCGTCGCCATGTCTACAGGCTCATGCAGTTCCACAACACCGATCGCCCCCAGGACGCGCACATCCCTCACCGCAGGCAAGGCTCGACAAGGCGCCAAGTCAGCCTTGAGCTGATCGGCAATGGCACTCACCTGCCCCGGCCAATCACTGGCTTCCAACACCGCAATACTTTCTAACGCAACAGCACAGGCCAAGGGATTCCCCATAAACGTTGGCCCATGCATCAAGACTCCCGCTTCTCCCTGGGCAAAGGCATCGCTGACTCGCTTCGTTGTCAGCGTTGCGGCCAAGGACATGAATCCCCCCGTCAGAGCCTTGCCCAGGCAAAGAATATCCGGCGAGATATCGGCATATTCACAGGCAAACATTCGACCAGAGCGCCCAAACCCCGTCGCAATCTCATCCAAAATTAGCAGCACATCGTACTGGTCACACAGCTCCCGCGCACAACGCACATACTCGGGATTGTAAAACCGCATTCCACCTGCGCCCTGCACCACGGGCTCGAAAATAACCGCGCCGATTTCATGGTGATGCTGTTCTAGGAGCTGAGCCAAGCTATCGATATCGGCCTTATCCCAGGGTTGTTCAAAGCCAATCTGCGGGGCATCGGCAAAAAATTGCTGGCGCAACACATCGTGAAACAGATGGTGCATACCGTTGACGGGGTCGCAGACGGACATGGCTGCAAAAATATCGCCGTGGTAGCCGTTACGAATCGTCAGGAACTGATTCTTCTGGGGTTGACCGAGGTTAAACCAATATTGAATGGCCATTTTCATGGCGACTTCTACGGCGACGGAGCCGGAGTCGCAGAAAAAAACATGCTGCAACGGCTCGGGGGTGAGGCGAATGAGTTGTTGCGCTAACTGAACGGCGGGTTGATGGGTGAGGCCACCAAACATGACATGGGCCATGCGATCGATCTGGTCTTTGGCCGCTTGGTTCAACCGCGGATGACCATAGCCATGGATGCATGTCCACCAGGAGGACATGCCATCGACGAGCCGCCGACCGTCTTCCAATTCGAGATAGACGCCTTGGGCCGACTTCACCGGGAACATCGGCAGGGGGTTGGGCATGGCGGCGTAGGGGTGCCACACATGCTGGCGATCGATATCGAGAAGCTCGGGGGTGCTGAGGAAATCCATGTTTTCAGCATATAGGGTCGGTGGTTTCGACTCCGCTCAACCACCGACCGACTCCGCTCAACCACCGACCGACTCCGCTCATCTGCCAAATCCACAACGGGGGCTGAGCGGAGCCGAAGCCCAATCAGCATTGGACAATCGCGATCGCTACACAGCCGTCAATTCCTGAGCACTACTCCCCTCAGCCAAACTCTTCGGCTCAACCGGTGCTTCGCAATAGACCTCAGCCGAGTTATTGGGGCTTTCGATCAGCTTCACCTTGTGGAGCTGTGCCCCTGTCTCCTGCATAGGAGCGGCCAGCAGACTGCGGATGTGCACCGCAATGTTTTCCGCCGTGGGAACCACCTCAGCAAAGTAGGGAATGTCCTTATTCAGGAACGTGTGGTCAAAGGGCTCAACCACATGCTCATCGATGATCTTCTGGACATCAACCAGGTCTGCCAACATGCCCGTGCGCGGGTCGATGTTGCCTTTGACCGTCACTTCCAGATGGTAATTATGACCATGGCCATGGGGACGGGCACATTTACCATAAATTTCCTTGTTTTCTTCCATGCTCAGCTTGGGATTGGCCAAACGGTGAGCTGCACTAAAGTGCGTCTTAATCGTCAGATAAGCTTCCATATCGTCTCCGGTGTAATCCGCCCAAAGTTCAGGGTTTTCAAAAAGCTGAATGCGCACGAGCGGCAAATGGGGGGCGAGCCGCTGCCAGATGATGCGCGCCACGTTCTCCGTCGTGGGTAAGGTGTCTTGGAATTCAGGCCAAGCTTCGTTCAGAAACGAGAAATCGAGTTGGCTGGTCACCTGCTCCTTAATCACAGGTTTGACATCCGAGAGGTTGAGTACCATGCCGTACTCATCCAGGTCCCCCTCCATGGAGACAAAGAGTTCGTAGTTATGTCCGTGTCCGGGCGCTCGCGAGCAAGCCCCAAACCGCTGTTGGTTTTCCGCATCGCTCAATTCGGGCAGCCAATATCGATGGCTAGCCGAGAACTGGGCGCGGCGGTTGATAACGCATTTCATGGGCGATCGCCGGGTGCAATATTAAGTTTCATCAAGGATCTACCCCTAGCATAGAAGCTTGCCCCGAGTTATGTACATCTTCCGTACTAGGTTTTCCCGTACCCACCAACCCTTAAAATAGGCTCATGTCAGGGCTAGATATGGCTTTGCCCAGCTCTAGCGACCCGAAACAAACCCATCCACAATCCACAAATCCGTGACCGATCAGCCCAGGCCCAACCAACCCACTCCCGCCCCAAAACCCATGAGCCTGCCGGATCGGCTTCAGGGGCTCAATCTCTATTTCATTGGCATGATGGGTGTGGGCAAAAGCACCATCGGCAAAATCGTGGCACGGGAACTGGGCTACAACTTTTTTGATAGTGACGCGGTGGTCGAACAAGCGGCGAAGCAGTCCATCAGCAAAATTTTTGAGACCCAGGGTGAAGAAGCCTTCCGGGACTTGGAGACATCGGTCCTTGGCGAATTAGCGGCCTACAAACAACTCGTCGTCGCCACTGGCGGCGGCATGGTGCTGCGCCCGACCAACTGGGGGCACATGCGCCAGGGCCTGATTGTCTGGCTGGATGTGCCGATTGATCCACTGTACGAGCGGCTGCGGCGCGACACCAAGCGGCCGCTGCTCCAAACGGAGAATCCCAAGGAGAAACTGCGGGAGCTTTTGGAACAACGGCGATCGCGTTATCTCCAGGCGGACCTCCACATCATCCCGGACCCCAAGGTGAACCCCAAGCAAACCGCCGCCAAAGTCATTGCTGCGATTCCCTCGGTCCTGACCAAGCCCGAGGAGCGACCCCAAGAACCGCCCCAACAGCCGCCCCAATAGCCGCCCAATAGCCGCCGAAAGCCGGAAGCCACAGAAGCAGCAGGAAAGAAGCCAGCAGCAAGAAGCCAGCAGACGCATTACTTCTCCAGACGAACCGCAAACCACTGCACCGTCTTACCTTGATCAATTTCGAGGGAACAGCTCTCGTCCAGGAGCAGCTGGACCTTGGCCTCAAGACTGTCTTCCTGGGCAACATCGAGGGGCAATGATTCAGGATAGGTCTCAATCCAGTGGGTCAACTTCGCCACCATTTCGGCGGCGCTCAGCAGTTGTTCCTCCGCACCGGGCTCCAACACAACATAGTTGTCCTCGCTATAGAGCTGTTTGCTTTCTCTTGATTCATCGGATGTAGATTCGATCGATGCAGATTCACTGGACACAGAGCAGTCTCCTCGGGATGGGTTTCGGATATTGCCATCTATTTTGCAGGAGGTCGGAAACTTTTGCGATCGCCCCTGCGTCAAAAAAAACATCACCGGGAATGTTTCTACTCCGTCTACAGTCGGATATCAATACTTCATCAAACGAAGCATTGATGCCGATTTGTAGGCGGAGTTTCTTTATGACTAGGCATTGGCAATTCCATCGCAGAATCTAAGTAGGTGGCCTGAACTAAACGTAGCCTTCATCCTTGCTGGTTTCGGCTCCGCTCAACCAGCGAACCCCTGACATGACTAAGAGCCGAGGGCTGAGCGAAGTCGAAGCCCGGTTAGCGGGAGATTAATGTCTATTTAGTGCTGGAGAGGCCTTTCAAAGTCAACAAGAAAAGAGACAAAGCCAAAGCAGTAGAAGATTCAAGCAAGATCTCTCACACCGACAGAACACGACTGTCCATGAGGGAAAAGGTTCCTCTTTTCCAGAAGTAATTTTAAAATCTGTGCCACTTTTGAAAGAGACCTTGCACAGAACACGCTCTTATTTCCAATCGATATAACTGAAACATCGAGAGGAGAAAAGAGCAAATCAAACAGCTCGATTCACACTTCAGAGTATTGAATTAAAACAACCATACTTCTTGAAAAATGCTCCTTACTCTAGGATCATCCTCTCACCATCTATTCCATGTCAGCTCAGTGAGGAGTTTACGATGAAATTCAAGCTTTCCCTATCCATTGCAACCCTCGCAACGGTTACCGCCATCACCGCATTGGCCGGTTCTGCCGTCGCCCAAACTCGCCCCACGGGTCTGGAAGGTCACTACGTTGGCGGTGGTATTTCAGCCGGGATTAACACCGATGAAGGCTTTGATGATATCGACTTTGGCGGTGTAGCCCAGGGCCGTTATCAATTGCCCACGGCAGCGCCCATCTCATTACGGGGGTCCGTGCTGTTTGACACCGAGGCCGCTGCGATTCAGCCCATGGTGACCTACGACATTGCCACCAGCGATGTTTCCAACGTTTACCTCGGTGGCGGCGGCTCCTTTGTGGTGGGTGATGAGGATGCAGGCATTGGCGATCGCAGTGCTGTCCTCCTCGTGGCCGGTGCCGAAGGTGCCATCAGCGAGCGCTGGGCCCTGTTCGGCGATGTGCGCTGGGCGATTAATGGCTTTGGTGATGGCCAAGGCGTCAGCCTCCAAACAGGTGCAGCATTCCGCTTCTAAAGCATCTTCGCCTGGGAATCACGCTGGCACGCATCTTCCCAGGCCAATTTGGTTTTCCTCCAGTACAACTTTGGGTGTTTTTTCGTGCAGCAAGTATGGCTTACTTGCTGCATTTTTTTATGAGTTGAGGCTTGGCAGCTCTCTTTAATTTATTTGTTAATAAACGAATTTTGTCCCAAATAGAAACTCAGAAGAATCACCGTCAAAAAAGATGTAATTTTTGGGAGTTCTACAGATAGACACCGTAGCGGCGGCAATCCGTCCGGACCCATCCCCCAAGCACTTCTCCTCTCTGGCTATCGTACTGTCCTAATCACAAGTCTATGAACAGAAATAAGCTACATCACCGGAGTCTTGCCCTACTGGGTTCCACGCTGATGTCCTTTGGTTTGCTCAGTACGATCAGTCCAACCAAATTAGGTAATACCCTCAGCGGTGCCCAAGGTCTCTCCGCCTGGCAGGAACTCTTCCAAGGCGAGCAGGCAGAAGCCCGCAAGTCCGGCGGTCGGGTCAGGGGTGGCTCCTTTGGGAAAAAATCCTCTCCTCCCAAGTCGAGCAGCAGCCCGAGCAAGCCGAGCACGAGCAAGCCTGGCAAATCAACAACCACGACCACCACAACCACCACTCGCAGTGGCAGCAGCTACGGTGGTGGCTATTACGGTGGCGGCGGCTGGTACTACCGCAGTGGCGGCTACTACTATATCGGCGGTCATCCGCTGTCGGGTGGAGCCTTAGCGTTTTGGCTCACGCTGTTTATCCTGTTCCCCTTCCTGGGTGTCCTCTGGTGGTGGCGCGGTTGGAACGCATCGCCCTATGACAATGTCTATCACGACGAGACCACGACAACGACAACGACCACAACCACGCATTACGACGAAGAAGACAACGACCACTACGGCACAGGAAATCCTGAGCTGGATAACGACATCGTCAATGTCAGTCGCTTGCAGTTGGTGATGCTGTCAGAAGCGCGCAGCATTCAGTCGGACCTCAATACGCTGGGTCAGCAAATTGACACCGAGACTGAAGAAGGCACACTGGAACTGCTGCGCGAATCGGTGCTGGCGCTGATGCGACATCCCGAGTATTGGGCTTATGCCCAGGGCACATCCCAGCGATCAAAAACGCGAGAGATGGCACAGCGAATGTTCGAGCGACTCTCGCTGGAGGAGCGCAGTCGGTTTAGCTCCGAGACGCTGGTGAAGGTGGGCAGTGGTAATCTGCGTCAGTCCGATGCAAAGGACGGTGACAGCACAGACGCGGGCTACATTGTGGTGACCCTACTGGTGGGTACCGAGGATGACGACCCATTGTTTGGGGAGCTGCGCAGTACCCAGGATGTGAAGAATGCCCTGACGACGCTGGCGGCGGTGACACCGGAGTATCTGTTGACAGTAGAACTGTTGTGGACGCCTCAGAGTGATGGCCGCAGCCTCAGCGAAGATGAGTTGCTGATGGAATATCCTCAGTTGATCTCACTGCGCTAGGTTCCAGAAAAGTAGACTGCGGCAGAGGAGAGATTCTCAAGTTTCCTCTGTCGTGGAGATGGCAATGTCAAAATGCAAAACGTCTTCGCGTGTTCCCAAGGATTCGTATAGGGCGATCGCAGGCGGATCATCGTAATCCGCCTGAACAAAAATGACCTCAGCCCCACGCGCTTGAGCAATCCGACGTAAGGCTTGAATCATCGCCGTCGCAATCCCTCGACGGCGATGCGATGCTGACACCGCCAGATCATAGATATAAATCTCACTGCATTCCCGCTCAAACTTTTTGAGGTCGTAGGCAGCCAAACCACCAACGACCTCTTCCTGGTCTAGGGCCACAATGCCAATAAAAGCGTCACTGGACAGCAACCCCCTGACATAATCCTGACTCGGACGCTTGTCACAATATCGAGCGACATCCCCAAAGGCATCGCCAAACAAAGTCATCATCGCCTCGAATCGCGAGATGTCCGTTAGATCAAGCTGAACCACATCAACAGCGACATCTGCAGACATAACAAAACCCAAGCCAGGTCACGGTCAAACGAGCAACGCCTCAACGACCTCAAGCGTTAGCTGTAATATGAGATTCTCTAGATAATTCCTGGGACGTTTGAGCCAGCTTTTTCCAGTAAACAACCTTATCTAATCCTTCACCATAAAAATCCCGAATTTTAGCTTCTTCTGCATAACCCAAATTTTGATAGAAGCGACGGACATGGGCAAACTCATCTGTCCCCATGGTCTCCACAATCAGAACTCGGCCGCCATTCCGAGCAATCTGCTCTTCAATGTGATGAATCAGCCTTGTGCCTCGCCCCTTCTTCTGCTCGCTAGGATGAACAGCTATCAGCAAAAGATTGTACGTACCATCGGCCATTCGTTCTGGCTCAACATACGCCGCCCCCTGCACACCCTCATCGTCATCCATAAACCAAAGCGCACTCGATGGGTTGGAAGATTTGTGGCAGGCATCGAACGACAACAACACCTGCGCGACCTCGGTTACCTCAAAGCCAATGGCCTCTGTCAATGCTTTAATCGCCAAACGGTCGGATGATTCGGAATTACGTATCATAGGGTCTCGCTCCTGCAACATGCTCCATGGTTGAGACACAAAACAATCCCCCGGAAAACGTTCAAGGGCAAGATTTCGAGATGTATTTGTCTCAAACACTACATTTCAGGGTAGAGAGAGGACTTTAGCTTAGGGGCTGCATCTTCATACTTTGTCTTGCTTCTCTACAATCCCAGGCAAAATTCAAAGGAGGACAACAAGGGCTGCAACAGTATTTAGGAGAGTTGCAGGATGCGCATGGCCAGTTACAAAAACCTCATCACATCCGAGCCAGTTATTCCGCCCCAGTTATCACGCCCCAGTTATCACGCCCTTAACAGGCTCCGTTCCGACGCTGCCAGCCCCCACCCCCAGCAAACGACTCAATCGCCCTACGACAGGAGGCTAGACTGAGGTCTGTCCTAAAAGTTAACAACAACGATTGATAGCCGTGAACCTATTCAAAAATCTGCGCGGTGGCGCACTGATGAGCATCGGCTATCTGTTGTCCCCGCTATCCTGGTGGAACGATTTATTTTTCAACCTGCCCATTGCTCTGGTCTTTGGCTATGGAGTGAGTTGGATCAATCCCCACTGGTTCATCCCTGGCACGATCGTTGGCTACTGGCTCTCCAATGTCCTGGGTATGGTGATGATGCAGTTTGGAGCCGTTGATCTCTTTCTCCCCGACGACAAACGCAACATGACACGGGAT
>CALIJJ010000146.1 GCA_938017515.1 uncultured Pseudanabaenaceae cyanobacterium | reverse complement strand
GGGAGCCAGGTAGGGGCTCATCAGTTGGGTGGGGTCGGCGAGATGGCTCAGGTCGTGGGTGAGCTGGGCTTCGTAGCCGTTGCCGATGAAGGTGGGGCTGCCGTTGATGTATTGGATGCGATCGTCGTAGGCGGGGTTGCCGTGGATGATGCCCGCGAGGTGGCCGAGTTCGTGGAGGATTGTTGTGAGGAGGTCGTAGCGTCCGTAGGCATCAGATCCTGGGGTGGCGCGCAGGAGCGTTTCAGTTTCGGGTAGGCGGAATTCGGAGTTCTCCCAGGGGGTTTCGTCAATGAACCAGCCGAGTCCATTGGCGTCGTCATCGAGGGTTAGGGTGCCGCCGATGGGGAGGCCGTTGGCATCGAAGTGGGTGAGGGTGGCTTCTGCGAGTTGGCCGGTGGGGAGGTCGGTTACTTCTAGGTTGAGGTTAAATGGGGTTGAGCCTTGGAGGAAGTTGGTCCAGGGTGATGTTGTTGTGTTTTGGAGATTGGTGGAATGACTGCTGAGGAACTGTTGGAGCGGTATGCTGCTGGGCAAAGAGATTTTCGTGGAATTACTTTGACTGGCTCTGGAGAAATCCTGGAGGGTGCCAGTTTGCAAGGAATCGACTTGAGTAGCGCGAGACTCAATGACCAAAGTTTGAGCAACGCCATCTTGAATGGAGCTATTCTGAAAGATACTACTTTGAATCAGGTCAATTTTAGTGGAGCTGACTTGAGTGGAGCTGACTTGAGTGGAGCTGATCTCTTTCAAGCTAATTTGAGCCGGGCTAACTTGAGTGGAGCTGACTTGAGCAGGGCTGATCTGAGTGAAACTGCGTGTATCAGTACTAATTTGACTCGAGCTGTTTTGAGAGATGCCAACTTGGACAGTACTTTCTTTCAAGAAGCTATTTTCCGAGAGACTGTTATGTCTGATGGCAGCATTAGAAGCGTAGACATTTAGCGAAGAGAAGTCAGTGCGATCGCCCTCGTAGGTTGGGTGCAGCAACGCGAAACCCAACATCCCTTATCTCAAGCGCCTACTCAACTCCGAATTAAACTATCTACATTATATTCAAACTTTTCTGTTGGGTTTCACTTCGTTTCACCCAACCTACGGGAAATTATATTATTCGTGGCCTACTGAATCTGGAAAAACGATCGCCTCATTGCTCCCCCAATCAATCGGATAAATGCCTTGCCTAACCGCTCTATGGAAACTGGAATAAGGCCAATCCTTCGGCGCATCAACCAACCCATGTCGCACCGGATTGTAATGAATATAATCCACATGCCGAGCAAAATCCGTCTCATCTCGAATCTGGTGCTCCCAAAACCGCCGCTGCCACACCGCCTTCTCACCCTTTCGCCGACGCGACTCCGATTGCCCCCGCTGATATCGCATCGGACAACGCCGACTAAACTTCCCCTTGATAAGCCGCCACCGCGTCGAAAAATCTGCGTCCCCCTCCGGCAACGTCAAAATGCAGTGAAGATGGTCAGGCAACAGAGCGATCGCATCAATCTCAAACGGTAGCGATGCTTTCACATCACCAAATGCCGCGCGTAAAACCGCCACCGCATCAGCATCCTGAAAGATTCTCTGCCGTTGGTATGTCACAACCGTAAAGAAATAGGTTGAGCCTGGTGTCTTGGCACGGCGATACCGCATGGCTTGAAGGGATAGGGGTTACCGTAAGAACGCACATATGTTGGAGCGCGATCGCAAATGTTCAAACGTTTGCCTGTTGGGTTTCACTGCGTTGCTCCCAACCTACTGAGACTGGGCTGTTAATGGGTGATGCAAAACTCCGGTAACCCCTTTATCCTGATAGGGGACCCTGAGCGCGAGCATCGACAAGCATGGCCGGAGCTGACTACACCTTCAAGTGGATCGAACACATCAGTGACGTGCCAAAGGAAGCCTGGGACGCCATGGCCCAGCCCCTCAAAACCCCCTTCTTCGAGTGGGACTGGCTGCACAACCTGGAAGAATCCGGCAGCGCGATCGCCCAGGCGGGCTGGCAGCCCCTGCACCTCACCGGCTGGCGCAACGGCGAACTCGTCGCCGCCGCCCCGCTCTACGTCAAAGGCCACAGCCAGGGCGAATTCGTCTTCGACCACCAGTGGGCCGACCTCGCCGCCCACCTCGGCATGGACTACTACCCCAAACTGCTGGGCATGTGCCCCTTTACCCCCGCCGTGGGCTACCGCTTCTTGATTGCAACCGGGGAAGACGAAGGCGAGATGACCGAAATGATGGTCTCCGTCATTGACCAGTTTTGCGATCGCAATGGCATCCTGGCCTGCAACTTCCTCTACGTCGATCCCGACTGGAAACCCCATTTGGATCGCTGCGGTTTCAACACCTGGAAACACCACAACTCCGTCTGGCACAGCCAAGACTTCCAGACCTACGACGACTACCTCAAGATGTTCAACGCCAACCAACGTCGCAACATCAAACGGGAGATGAAGGCGATCGAAAAGGCCGGTCTCACCATGACGACATTCACCGGAGACGAGATTACGCCGGACCTACTCATGCGCATGTACGGCTTCTACAGCCACCACTGCGATAAGTTTGGCTACTGGGGCAGCAAGTACCTGACCAAACAGTTTTTCAAAAACCTGCACGAGACGTTCCGTCATCGCCTTTTGCTTGTGGCTGCGGTGCGGGAAGAGGAACCGCTGAAGCCCGAGGGAATGTCCTTTTGCGTGCATAAGGGCGATCGCCTCTACGGTCGCTACTGGGGCAGTTTTGAGGAATACGACTGTTTACACTTCAACGCCTGCTACTACAAACCCATCGAGTGGGGCATTGAGCACGGTATCCAAGTCTTCGACCCCGGTGCCGGAGGCCGCCACAAAAAACGTCGAGGCTTTCCCGCCACGGCCCACTACAGTATGCACCGTTTCTATAACCCCCAATTCGGCGCGATTTTGCGGAACCATTTGAAGCAGGTGAATGACATGGAAACGGAAGAAATCGAAGCCATTAACAACGACATGCCCTTTAACAAACGGGAAGTGGTCTTGAAGTTAAATGCCTGATGGTTCTCCTTGAGATGTCCCCATGTCAGAGCGCTTTATGGCAGATCGCTTCAGGCCAGAACGAATCTTTGCGTCTAACAAAGCAGACGGGCCTCTTGCTCGAATTGTTGAGCCTCCTTCGGGTCTCGAATCCGTTGCTTGAGCTGTTGGATGATGGTGTTGGCATCCTGGGTTTGGCGCAACATCTTTTTGAGGATGCGTTGGGCGACGGGGCCGAGATATGCCGTTGCTAGATGTTCCAGGGCTAATTGTTGTCCCTCGGAACGAAACTGGGGGGCCGTGGATTGTGCTTGGGCAGCGGGTTGGGAGGGGGGATGCTCCTGGGACTGCACGGGTTCCACCGCCCTAGATGCTGGTACCGGGTTAACGGCTTCTGCCATTTCGACGGGAGCAGCAGCGGTTTTGGGGAAAGCGCTCTGGGGCTGCTCTGGTCCCCCCCAATCCGGTGCGAGCGATTCAGGCTGAATCAGATTGTTGGGTAGCGTGGGGGAAAAAAAAGGATTGAGGGTCGCTGGGGGCGGTGGGGCGATGGCATCTTCGATCGCTTGCTGGCTGATTCCTTCGTCTCCTTCCGTCGCAGCTATTGCAGCATTTTGTGCCGAGCGCAACTGACTCAGAATCTCGTAGGTTTCTGGGAGAGCCTGAAACTCGGAAACGGATATCTTCTTGCTCAGGAATCGATAGCTGACCCGAGTGAGGTTTTGAAGCGCTGCCAGGGCTCGCCCCTCCCGTTGGCAGGCATAGCGCACACCGACAATGCGCCCCTCGTGCAGCGTAAAATTTCCAGCATGTTGCTCCGCCGAAACGAGGTAGAGACTGCCCGTCTGCCGCGCTTGGCAGAGGCGCTCGAGTTCGTCCAGCATCTGTTGGGTTGGCACCTGCTTGTCTGGTGCTTGGTCGGTGGAGCTCGCGGGAGAAAAGCTGCTATACATGCTGAGCCCTCCCTCGCTGGTGCTTGTCTTCGGAGAACGAGGGGTTGTTCAGTTCCGTCTCTGTCGTGCCGTTTGCGCTGTTTTCATCAACCTCCTCTTCATCCATTTCCTCGAAGGCGATCGCCACACTGGTTGCCAACCGCTTGACGGAACGCGCCAATCCGCCAATCTCATCCTGGCGCTCGATACCTTCAACTTCTACGTCGAGTTGACCCATGCTGACCTCATTGGCCGCAGTGGTCAGGGCTTTGATCGGGCGAACCAACTGACGCGAAAAGGCATAGGCAATCCCCAGCGTCAGGAGACCCGTGCTGCTCAAGAGAAAAAAGGCATTCCAGCGCGCTTTGGTGACGGGTTGATTCGCTTCGGAAGTATCCTGTTGAATAATCAACTTCCACCCCTTCAGTCCGGTATCCGCTCCCACGGCTTTGACGTAGGCTGTGACCCGTCGAGCGCGCCACTTAAATTCGATGGGGGTTTCCATCTGCCCTTGGACCAAGGCTGGGTACTGGCTAAAGTCTTCTAATTCTTCTGAAACGCGAATCGCTCCCCCGTGGGCAATGATGCGGTTTTCTCCGTCTACCAAGATGGCAATGCCGCTGTCGCCAATCTGGGTGTCGCTGATGGCGCGGGCGATCGCGTCCAGATGGGAGCAGCTCACCAGAGCCCCCGCAAGCTGAAATTTTTGTTTGATCGGGACCGATAAACAGAGGGCGGGCATTCCCGAGGTGCGGCTGATGAGCAATTCATTGCCGAGGTCTGCGCCATCGGTGATCTGCTGGAAATATTGGCGATCGCCCCGGAAATGCGCTTTGCTGCCGTCCCATTTTTCGACGGGTTTGGCGTCGATGTCATTGCGGGCATTCATATAGCCATCGAGGCCCAGGGTGAAGGCAATGTAGGCCCAGTCATAGGTGTCCACCAGCGTTTTCATGGCCTGGACCTGGCGATCGCGATCCATGGATGCTACGTCGCCCAAGGCCGCATTTTGTTGTAGGGCCAAGCGATTGACTTCGATCCAGTGCTCAACGTCTAGCCCCGTTGCGGTGGCAGCCTCCTCAAATACCTGCTCTAGCCGTTGGCTCTGTAGGCTAGCACTTCTATGATTGGCAATTAGCAGACCAAGGGTGGGCACGAGGGCAACGCCCAGGACCACGAGCAGTGTCTGGGCAAAAATGCCGCGATTAATATCCTTGGCAATCTGACGACTCAGCCACTTGAGTTGCCCCAGGGGATTCTTCGCACTCAGGCGTTTGACCCGGCCTCCCTGGCCAGATTGTGGATAACCCGATTGTGGGTAACCAGACTGCGGATAACCAGACTGTGGAGAGTCAGGCTGCGGATGGGCGGAACGGTTGTCAATGCTGGCGCTCATGCTGCTGGGTCTTGAGGGTGCTGCTTTAGCCAGGAGAAGAAAACGAAGTGCGGGTGGAATGGGAACCCAAGTCCTCGGGGGGAAGGATTGGGTCATGTTGCAGGCTTGTTGAAGTCTTCTGTATCGCATCGCGGCTTCCGTACTTTCGCGGGCATCTTTACGCTACGAATAAATACGAGATTGAAGGAAATCAGGATGATTTCGAGCCGGGTTGGCTTGTTCTGGAGGTTGCGCTGATCCTATGAAAGTAAGGGCCTATGAAAGTAAGGGCCAGAGGATGAGGCCGAGTAATGCGCCGAGGGGGACGAGTTGCCAGGTGGGGCGGCGGTAGCGCACGAGGGCGATGAGGGCGGCGATCGCAATCGTCCCAGCCAGGATGGATTTGCCCACAGTGGGTAGAACAATGGCGGTGCGCAGGATGGGAATGCTGGCGGCGGCGATCGCCCCCAAGACTCCCGGTGTCACGCCCTTGAGGAAGGC
>CALIJJ010000145.1 GCA_938017515.1 uncultured Pseudanabaenaceae cyanobacterium | reverse complement strand
AGCCATCGGAGACCGTGGACACGGCTGCCTCCACATCCCCGAGCGAAGCTGTCTCAGAACCTGGTCTCACAACCGCAAAAAGCGACCATGCTTCCACGAACACAGGGGCTTCCACAAACGCAGCTCCTTCCACAAACAGAGACGCGTCCAGAGACGAGCCAAACGACAGTCCAATCGATGGAGCAGCAGCAGCGGAAGACTCAGCACGAGCCCCTGAGCAAAACGTCCCTAAGCAAAACGTCCCTGAGCAAAACGCCCCTGAACTGACCCCAGAAGACATCAAGCAAGCGATCGACCAGGCCGTCAAAGCCTTCCGTCGGGGCAACAATCGCGAGGTGATTGAACAGCTTGAGCCCTTAGGCAACAGCCTCGACCCCCAATCGAGCAACTATGGTCGGGCTCAGATGACCCTGGCAAAGGCCTATAAAGCGGAAGAAGAGACGGAGAAGGCGATCGCTCTCGCCCAAACACTCATGGCGAGCGATCGCGACGATATCAGCATTTGGGGCAAGCAGTTTCTGAATAACTTGGGCCCAGGGGCGATCGCTGACCGTCCCAAAAACGAAGCCACAAACGAAGTAGAAGCCGCTGCTTCTCTGCCAGCCACAACCCAGCCATCAGAAAATTTAGCGGAAGATCTAGCGGACAGCCCTGTCCCCTTGGATTCTCCGCAGCCAACCCGTCAGTCCAACGAACCCAAGCCAAGCATTTCTGGCATTCCCTACCAAACCCCACGAGTCGCCAATCACTCAAACGCCGCCCTTGCTACGACTCCCCGTTCTCGGAGTACGGCCTCCCCACAGGTCGTCTCCCAGCGCGCGCCCAACGACTACACCCCGGTCATTCAGTCCGCCATGAGCCATGGTTCCATCACCTTTATTGTGAGCTGGCTGATGTATTGGCTCCTCCCCCATAGTCTTGCCTTCTGTTTCGACATGCTGCGTTTAGCAGTGCCGGTGATTATTTATTGCACCGCAACAGATCCCATCGCCAAAATCAATGCCAAAGAAGCGACCAATTATGTGATCACCTCGCTGCTCATTATGGTGCTCGTCTTTGGCGGCGGTATCTTTTTCGGTCTCGGCGTCTTGGCCCTTGGTATGCTCATGGGCCCTCTGATTCTCCTTCTCAGCCTCCCATTAATCACCTACGGCCTAGTGATGGCCTTCTATCCCGTGGTTGGAACGATCATGTGCCTCGCCAATCCCGACAAAACGTTCCACTACCCCCGCTGGTTAATTTGGCACGCCATCTGATGCGTCCTAGTCGAATGCAATCCTGATGCGTGAAATCCTGATACGTGAAAGCTTGATGTGTGAAATCCAGATTCAGTCAGGGTTCAGGAAAGATGAGTCTGCAACCACTGATCTAGATCGGTCCAAACCTGCGATCGCTCGGGCTCATTAAACAGTTCGTGATACAGACCCTCATAGAGCTTTAGGGTTTTGTCACTCGATGCTGCTTCAGCATGTAGCCTTTGGCTTGCCTCCGCCGGAACGATGCGATCGCCCGTTCCATGCATCAGCAACAGCGGCAGCCGAATTTGAGACATTCCGGCCTGAATCTTTCGAATCGCGCTCACCACCTCCGCCCCCGTCCGCGCCAGCCATTTGCCGTGGTACACCAACGGGTCTGCAGCGTAGGCGTCCACGACGGCCCTGTCCCGGCTGAGGGCATCACGCTCGAGTCGGACCGTGGGCAACTTTGGGACCAGGCGGCTGATGAGAGCAGAAAGCATCAGCAACGGTGCGGGCACATCTTCGTTGACGACCAGAGCCGGGGCACTGAGGATGAGGCCAGAGAGCTGGGATTGACGGTGGGGAGATTGGATCAGGTAGCGGGTGGCGATCGCCCCTCCCAAACTATGGCCCAGCAGAAAGAGGGGCAGCTCCGGTTTCTCAGACTGAACCGACTGCACCATCACATCCAGATCATCCAAATAGTCCTGAAAGGAGGTAATAAAAGCGCGATCGCCTCCGGAATGGCCATGGCCTCGTAGATCAAAACTGTGTACAGCAATGCCCTGCTCCGCCAGGAATTGGGCCGTGGGGCGATGGCGATCGCTATGTTCCGCAATACCGTGGATCAACAGCACCCGTCCCCGTGGGCTCTGGGGCTGCCACACCTGCCTGTGCAGTGTCATGCCATCGCCGGTTGCGATTGTTCCGTGGGTTGCTGCGATCGCCATGACTCTCCCGATAAAACAAACCTCTAGAAAATAAACCTCTAGAAAACCAGGCTCTAGAAAACCAGGCTCTAGAAATAAAGCCAGGTTGTCCAAGCGTACTTGCGCCCCGTTCTCACGGGCAATGACTGGTGGGGATAGGCATAGAACGATGGGAAAACCAGCACCGCCCCCTGCTGTGGCACAACCTTAAGTTCCTGGCGATCGAAATAGGTTTCCCCTCCGTCAAATCCCTCGTTCAAATACCCCACAATGCTGACATCTCGCGTCGGCACTCCCTGCTCCGTCTCCATCATGCGACTGGCCATCAATAGGTTATCCACATGACGCTTATAAAATTGCCCTTCGTCGTAGCAGAGAATGGAGCAAGCCTCGGCCTGGGTAAAGCGAATACCATACTGCCCATAGAGCCAGTCCTGAACATAGCCGACTTGCTCAAGCAACAATTCGTTAGTTGAAGCCAGAAGTGGTTCGTCCTCCAAACGCAACGTCGCATTGCTACGCACGTCAGTTTCGACTCTACCCAGTTCCACCCCCGCCTGGGCTTGGGGATAGAGCTGTGAGATATCGATCAAATGCTGACACAACTCAGGGGTGAGCAGATTTTCAATCAAAAACATTTCAGGAGCGATCGAGCGCACCGACAGAGCCATCGCCATTCAACCTAGATCCCTAGGTCCCAGAGTCATGGATTCTAACGGACAAACAAATCCAGCGGGAAATGGCCATAGGTACCGCAAACACCATCCGTATAGTCGGATTGGCAGGACACCAAGACCCCGCGATAGTCACCGGAGTAGCGATCGCCGTAGTAGCCCAAACTGCGCGTATTACACTTTACGTACACCGGCCCCTCGATTTGAGGCAGCACCTCCAAATCCGCCTGTAACTCATGCCCCAAGGCTGTCAGATAGGAATTCAGTGCCGCCACGGCCTCCGTCATCGAACGGGCACAGACGCCAATGGTCTGAAAGTCCGACAGTCCTGTCAGCAACAGCAGTGCCTCTTTCACCAGCCGAATCTGGGCTCCATCTAACTCGGGTTGCCCCTCAAAGCAGGCAAAACGCTGCAGAAAAGCATCCGCGGTTTCGGGCGTAAAGGCCTCGGAAGTAGCGTTGGAGGACATGGCCAACCGTCACAGAATCGACAATTCTTCGATCATAGAAGGCTAGATCGATTCCACCGCAATTCGATGTCTTCCTTAATAATTGGATTTAGGAATCCTTAGCGCTAGACAGGTTGCGTTAAACAGGTTGCGTTAGACAGGTTGCATTAGGCGTATTGTCGTATCGAGGTGGGTCGCCCCCCCTCCTGGAGCAGCGTACAAATCTCGTCAGCCGTCATCGGAATGCTGTGCAAGTGCCCCTGCATCGCGTGACACCCATATTTGCGCAGAATGCCGAGCTGCTGTTCTGTTTCAACGCCCTCAGCAATGACTTTGAGCTTAAGGGTTTGGGCGATCGCAATAATGCTCGAAACCACCGCCGAGTAATGCTCATCCTCTACATGCTGCACAAAAAAGCTATCAATCTTGAGCGCATCCAGGGGAAACTTACCCAGGTCCTTCAGGGACGAATAGCCCATGCCAAAGTCATCCACGGCCACCCGAACCCCGATGTCCTTCAAGCCCGTCAACGTCCGACAGACCGAGTCTGGATCGCCCACAAGGCTGCTCTCGGTGAGTTCCAAGGTCAGCAGATGTGGCTCTAGGCCCGTCTCCGCCAACACACGGCTAACCATTTGCAGCAGGTTGGGTCGGTGGAACTGGAGTGTGGACATGTTCACCGACACCGAGATAGGCACCAAGCTCAATCCCTGACAGCGAACCCCCTGGAGACAGGAGGCTCGCAGCGTCCATTCACTAATCGCCTCCACCAGTACCTGATCCTTGGCCAGAGGCAAAAACTTGGGTGGCAGCATCACCCCCCGCTTTGGATGCTTCCAACGCAGAAAAGACTCCAGACCAATCACCCGATTGGTAATCAGATTCACCTGAGGCTGGAAAAGCAGATAAAACTCGTCCTGCTGGGGGGCCAGCATCAGCTCCTGGGTGAGCTGCTTGCCCTCGCGATTTTCCTGGTCAATGGCAGGGGTATAGAGCTGATAGCCATCCACACCATGCTCTCGCCCCCAGCGCATTGCCGTCTCTGCATAGGCAACCAACTGCTCAGCACGGCTGCTGTGATGGGGATAGAGGGCAACCCCTAAACCAGCCGTAATGCTGATCTCTTGACCATTGGGCATACAGGGCTCTTGCAAAACCATTTCCAGGCGCTGCATTTCCTCGTCCAGGATCTCGCTCTTGGCCAGGGGGGGAAGAGCGACAATAAACTGATCGGCACTGAGACGGGCCGCCAAACTGTTGTCCCCTGCAAAGGTGCGCAAACGAGCCGCCATTTCCTGAAGCAACAGGTCTCCCGTGGCATAGCCATAGGTCTCATTCACTTCACGAAAGCGCTTGAAATTGAGACAAACCACCGGAATAAAACGCTTTCCCATGGGGTTGTCAGCAATCAGATGCTGCAAATGCTGATGCAGGCCAATACGGTTGGGTAGATTGGTCAGCAGGTCAATATAGGCGGCGCGGCCTAGGGTTTCAGCGGTGTTTTTGAGCTGGGCGAGGTAAGGCTGGGCGCGATCGCTCTGCTTGCGCAACCGCACATTGATCGCTTCGATCAGATCCTTACTCGTAAACGGCTTCGTAATGTAGTCATCCGCCCCAAGATTCATGCCCCGACGCAAATCGGTCAGGTCGGTCTTACCGGTCAAAAAGATAAAGGGAATCGCAGCCGTGCTGTCTTCCTGGCGTAGGGCGCGCAGCACCCCATAACCGTCCTGGACCGGCATCATGATGTCGCAGAGGATCAGATCCGGTAAATTGTCCTTCGCTAGCTCCACGCCGGACAAGCCATCGCCCGCGCCAAAGACTTTAAAGCCGCGATGCTCCAGCACTTTGACGATTTTTGTGCGGATGGTGCGATCATCCTCAATGACCAGGATTTTTTTCACAGAGCAACCTACTGCAAGACCTACCGCTACAAGCCTTAGAATGCCCGCCTCTCTATGTTGATCCGCAGAAAGATTGATTTCTCTCGGGGAAAAACAGCGGCAGAACATTGGCGCGATAGCACAGGGCTCGAAGGCTGACCGCTCCTCAACCCGTTCTTTTGCTCAACCTTTTGCTCAGCTTTTCGCTCAGCCTGTCGCTCAGCCTGTCGCTCACCTAGACTTCGACGAGATCGGGCAAGTCGAACAGCTCCCGATTCGTTTCCATCACCTCGGCCAAAAGCTCACCGCCCTCAGGCATCAGCTTCAGCACCGTGGTTTTGAGCACGGCATAGGTGTGATAACAGGTCTTTTGCATGCCGAAAGCGCGCATGATGGTCTGAAACCACAGCATCAGATTGTCTCGCAGAGCATCGACGTCATCGAGCAACATGGCCAAGCCCGAATAACGCAGCACCCAGGTGGTATCCCGTTGCCACTTGCGCACGGCCTCCTTGTCTCCACTGAAGAGTTCGGGATGGCTCGATCGCAGCTGACTGTAGGTTTGCTTAATCAGCTCCCGTTCTTGCTTGCGCAGCATCTGATAGGCCTTGAGTCGCGCCGGAAAAGAACTGGCATAGTCTTCCAAAAACTGAAGTTCCGCGTCAGTGGCGTAGCGGCCTTCAGCAGCTCGCAGTAATTCCTTCGTTTGACTCAACATGGCGCAGGGAGAAGTCGGTGACTGGTGAAGTATAACGTGGCGAGAGAATACTCTCTTGCCTAAGGTTCCCTAGATATGACCCAAAGCAACGAGACCACGAGTTTGAGACTTGTTCAGACGCCATTTTTGCCTACTGGGTCGCGTCTTTCGCAGCCTTTTCCGCCGTTTCATCCCGCTGATTGGTATTGAAAGGACGAGAACCACCGTTCCAGAGAAAATCACTAATCCGCAGGGACACCGAGCCCAGTTCCAAAATGGGGTTATAGCGCAGCTCTACACCGTAGGCTCGACGGCTCCATTCCAGCGTGTAGTCGGTGCTGAACTGTTCGCCCTCATCCAAACTCAGACTGGTTTGAAACCCAAATCGCATCGGGCCATAGATTTGCTGCTTCACCCCCAAACTGAGTACACGGGTATCTTGAATGCGATCAAATTCAAAGGGGGATTCTTGTCCCCGCACAGCTTGACTGTAAACCGCATTAAAGGAGGTGTAGTCGAGCCAATTGCGGGCAAAGTGTCCGAGCTGACCGCTCACTCCGAGGGTCGAGGTGATGGACTGTTGGGTATCACCGTTGCCATAGGCACTGTAGAGCCCCGTGAGCCCCAAATTGAGCGAAGCGAAGGGAACGACCGGTACCGGCGAATAGCGTAGGGTCTCTTCAGGTGGTGCTTCGAGCGCTTGACCTCGCCACAGCGAAAACCCACGATTGGCTGAGGCGCCAGCTTGGTAGCGGTTGAGCGTGACGCGATCGTTATCGCGATCGGCGGTGAGCAGCTCTGCCCGGTCTGTATCCGCCGTAATCCGTTGGACACCGGCCTGGTAGTTCACCACAATGCCCGTGTCCCCCAGGGTGAAGTTGGGCGACTGCAAGACCGCTCCATAGCTCTGGCGAACCGTGCGAAAACCGATAGAGCCGTTGTAAATACGAGTTCGATAACTATGGCTGAGGTCAAGACTATGGCGACCCAGGGACTGACTGAGGGTAACGCGGGAGCGGGTGTTCTCGCCAAACTCGGTTGGGTCCGCCGTAGAGATATTGACCTTGCCATTCAGGGTGGTGCCGGGGCGCAGGTTGCCACGCACATCCAAGTCAACCCCGTAGTTATCTAAGTCAAAGGGGTTGGCGCCGTTATCAAACAGAGCGCGTTGGAGATAGAACTGGGGGGTGACATTGACCCGCAGCTTTTCGTTGGAAATGGGCTCGAACGTTCGCTCAACGAAGAGGCCACCGCGATCGCGACTGTCAAAGCCAAAGGTAACCAAACCGTCGTCGCGGGGCCGCCGGTCGAGAACAACGCGCCGACGAAACGTCGGAATCGCAACCTTGTCCTCAAAGACATAGCGAGGACGCTCCGCCACAATTTCGTCAACCAGAGGGCTCAGGGCTCGGGCCTGAATCGACTCCGCCCGGATCTCAAACTGCGGGGGCGAAATCGGATCATTGGTCATACTAATCGTGTCCGCCTTCCAGCCCCCCGGCACTAACTTCAGCTCATCCGCCTGGAATCGCCAATTGCTAATGGAACCTTCCTGACGGAAACCGCTGACATTAAACGGTAGGGAAATCGTGTCAGAAGGACGATCCGGATTATCGTCTTCCTGATCGAACAAGCCAAAGTTGGTCTGGAAGCCCGTCGTGATGCGAATGGCACCGGGGTTGGCGACGTTGCTGATGGGCTCAGCTTGGGTGATGCGATCGCTGGTCGGCCTGACAAAGCCCCCCGCTTCGCCATCAGCCCCCTGGGAAAGGTCAAGCTCGGATCCAGATGCCGCCGTGTTAAATCGGCCCGAGGCAGCCAGAACCCGCCCCGTCTCCTGGGTGATGTTGTACTCAATGCGATCGCCCCGCAGACGCTGCTGGCCTCGTACCAGCGCTGCATTGCCATCGGCAACCACAATGCGACTCACTGTATTAATTTGGATGCGATCGGCACTCAGGACGCCGCCCTGGAAGCGCATCAGCACGTCCCCCTGGGCCGTAATCACACTGCGCCCCTGATCAAACTCCTGGGTGTCGGAGGTCAGCTCCAGAACCCCCATTTTGTCCAGCGTCTCGGGCAAGGTCGGTGCATCCGTCCCAGCCGGGTCAACCGGAATCACCAACGGTTCCGATGCATCACGAGAAAACTCTGCCTGGGAGACAGCTTCGGGGGAAACCGATTCCAGCACTCGGATGGGCTGCACTGACGCATTCGCTTCAACGCTCTGCTGAGCGGTCAGTTTCTCAAGGGATTGCCCAGGAATAGAGCGATCGAGGGAGGGGACCTCAAGAACTTGCAGCTCCGCTGGAACAGGTTCGGGAGGAAGAACAGGAAATGCCATGGGCAAAGTCGCAAGCGCAAAGACAATCGTCACAAGCAATCAACAAAAATCGGTGGACGCATCGCATCCACCGACTCACATTAGCGCTAGATTCGCCAGGGGCGACAGAAGCCAGACAAAAAAGTCCTGAAGCAGCCCTATGGGTATGACCCCGCAGACCGCGACTCCCAACGCCCGGGCAACAACCTATGAGTTATCTTCCAGATCTTTGCGGTTGGGTGTGCGGGACGGGTCGCTGGACAGGAAGCCAAACATGAACAGCAACACAAAGAACGCAACCGTGATGTAAACCGTGATTTTTAGAGCAACCATTTTAAAAATTCTCCGACAGGTTCCGGGCGCTGAGTAACAGTGCGCTGACGAAAGGGCGCTCAATCAGCGTCCTTGAAGCACAGACAGTGATCCCACTATACCGAACATCAGACCCGTTCTATCTCAAGCTTTAGCGGTTTGGATGGAATTGCGCCTGGAACCAACGCCAGATCATCGCAACGGTCCGCTCAATGCGAAGCAGTAAACGGTCGAGTTTCTCAAGCAGCCACTCCAACGGGTGCTTAATGTAGCCGGTCACCGTGGCTGTTGTTTCAATATATGAAGGGTTCCACGTTGGGGCTGATTCTGGTGAGCCCTCAGCTGTGGCCAGGGGAGCTTCGGAGGCTTCAGAAGCTGACGATGAGCGGGATGTTTCTGAAGGAGAAAGCTGGGAGGAGCCGTCTGGAGATATGGAGGAGGAATGAGCCCTGTGGGAGGAAATGCTCGGGTTCGCCGTCAACGTCTGCGAAGGAGCCTTCAGCAGAGCGGCCTTTTCAGGTGCCTTGTCTTGGGGTGCCTTGCCTTGGGGTGCCTTTTCTTGGGCTGCCTTGCCTTCGGGGGGAATCGCTTCAGAGTCAGGGGAAGAGCGGGAAATCAGAGCATTGGGCGCAGCCAGGGTCATGGCACCGGTGCCCACGCCAGATGTCTCTTCTTCCAGGCCCACGTGCCGAATCTGAACCACGGGTCCTGACGCTCCTGGTGTACCTGGGGCGATGATCGCCCCAGGTATCGATGTCGCTACCGTTAAATCGCCGGAAGCAGGCAACACACCAGCCAAGGACGAAGATGGTAATGTGCCTGCTCCACCGCCCTCAAACGGCAACCTCTCTCCGGAAGGAGCTTCGGAGCCCAGCAGCCCCGGTGCAGAGAACGCAGCGGGGCTCGGATCACGCTCTGAGGGATTGGGCGATCGCTCCACAAGCCCGAAGAAGGCCGCCGCTCGACGGATTAGATGACCGAGGGGGCCAGGATCCACTCGCTTGGCGTAGGTTTCTTCCAGCGTGGACAGTGGTGCATCCACCCGGTCCAACGCCGCCAGGGCAAACTGCTGCTGTTGCTCCGTGGTCAGATAGCGAGCGGCCCAACGACCCATATCGTCCAGCGGAGCAAGGCTAGGGGGCAAAACCTCCGCCGGGGGAAGCTGAGTTTCATTAAAGAGATTGATACCAAGGGCAACGGGACTACGCTGCATCCACCCCATGAGGTTCCGAGTCCAGCGCACCATTGGAAAGAGCGTCGGGCGATCGCTCTGGGGCGGAGCCAAAGGTTTCTGCCGTTCGAACAGTGACTTGAGATAGCGCCGCCGACGGTAGGCAAAGTCCGCCGCCTCCTGAACCATCTGCTGCTTCAATTCCCCTTGCTGCTCGGCAGAAATGGGCACGAGGCGGTTTTGATTATCAACGAGGGTCAGGGCACGGTCATGGAGGTTGCTGGCAATGCCGCGAATAAAATAGGTGTTGGCCTTGGGCAAAGTCGTGGCCCGAGGGGCCAGGTCACCGACACCAGACTGAACAGGGCCAGACTGAATAGGACCAGACGAAGCGATACCAGACGAAGCGGTACCCGGCGAAACGAGTTCAGAGGGGCCTGGAACTGAGGTCAGAATAACGTCAGCGGGTTGTTGCAGCACCAGATCAGCAACGGTTTGGGGAGCGATCGCCGATGAGTCAGCACTCGGTTTCGCCGTTAACGCCTGCTCCACCACTTCATCTGTCATCTCCCACAGATCAGCCTGGGGTTGGAGCGCTGCATCGGAAAGCTGGGGCAGGGGTGCGGGCGATCGCAGTGCGTCTAAAGTGGACGGATCGACCGTCCGCCTCTCAATGCCATCAGCATCCAGCCCATTAGCACCAACCGACGCCTCACCGGAGATCTCCACCGTTTCAGCCGCAGCCACCGCCACCGAATCCCCATCCACTAAGCCCTGGGCCAAGCTCAGTACCCGAGATAGGGGTTCGTCTGATTTGGGAAACTCCGGCAATTGGCCCAGCTCTCGGGGCGCGGAAGCGGCTGCGGAGAGACGCCGACCGACCACCCGGCTGGCCTGGAAGGCCACGTAGAGCGGGTAGAGCAAAATCTGGGCACCCCAGGTCACGCCCGTTGTGGCATGGCGAAAGCTGCGGGCTGCTTGGGACCGAAGTTTCTGCGCTTGATCAACCAAATAGTTGAGTGCGCGGCTCTTATAGCGTCCGGTTACAGCCATGACATTGCCCTCAAAAAATGTCGCCCGCCAATAAACTCTTGGCAGAATTTTTTCCAACCATGAGTTTTCAAAATCAGCTCTTCAAAATAAGCATGAAGACCGCATCGGAAAGCCTTGCAAAAAGCTAGGCTGGGAAGATTGTAACGCCGCATTCCCGTCTCCCATGGTTGCATCTTCCCATCGGGTCCTTTCCTGGACTGAATTATTGGACAATTTGCGTCGTTTCAGCCAGGTCGAACTCCAAACCAACTGGAAGATTCACTTCGGAGAACAACCCGTTGACCAAGCGACTCAACACCAGGGGTGGAAGCAATGGCAACCGGCGACCCTCAACGATCGTCGCCACATTGCTTGGGATGCAGGCAAGCAAGCGCTCTGGCTGGGTCAGCAGTTTGTCGTCCCCGCAGCCCTGGGCGGCTATGACGTTAGCCAACACCAAATTCGCCTGGACCTGACCTGGTGGGCAGACAGTGCGCAAATTTTTGTAAATGGGGCCTTGGTTCAGGAGGGCGACCTGTTTGATTGCGTCACCAAATTCCGGCTGGCGGAAGCAGCGGAACCGGGGCAAGTGTTTGATATTGCGATCCGGTTGACCAGTCCGGGGCACGATCGCGGGGCCTTGGTCCTTTCGCAAATCCGCTTTGAAGCCGTTGATCTGCCGGGGCAGGATTGTCCGGAGCCTGGGTTTGTGGCGGATGAGCTGGCGGTGTTGGGCCAATACCTGAAGACATTCCAGCCAGAGTCACTGGGGGAATTTGAACAAGCACTCCAGCTCCTGGGGGATGGGGGCCAGCCTTCGCTATTGCCCACGCTGCAACAGGTGCGCGATCGCCTCATCCATTTCTCCCCCCTGCTCAAACAGCGCCAAATCTCCCTCCTGGGCCATGCCCACCTGGACATGGCTTGGCTCTGGCCCGTGGCCGAAACCTGGGATGCCGCTGAGCGCACGTTTGAGTCCGCACTAAAACTCCAGAACGAATTTCCAGAACTGACCTTTGGCCACTCCAGCCCTGCCCTCTATGCCTGGTTGCAGGAGCATCGACCTGAATTGTGGCAGCGGGTGAAGGATGCGATCGCCAGCAATGACCCAGGTGATGGCCATCCAAACAACGGCCAGTGGGAAGTCATCGCTGGCCCATGGATCGAGCCAGACTGCGTTTTACCCAGCGGCGAGTCGCTGATTCGGCAGTTGCTCTACGGTCAGCGCTACGTGCAGAAAGAACTGGGCTTTAACAATCGCGTCGCCTGGTTGCCCGACTCCTTTGGCTTTTGCAATCAGTTTCCGCAAATCCTCAAGCAGGGCGGTGTTGATTACTTCGTAACAGAAAAGCTGCTCTGGAACGACACTACAGAGTTTCCCCATCAACTGTTCCAGTGGCGGGCTCCGGATGGCACTGCGATCGCCAGCTACATGTCTGCCCGCATTGGCACTCAAATTGCTCCGGTTCAGATGACCGAGTACGCCTGCAACTGGGAGAAGAGCACCGGCCTTGCAGAATCGCTGTGGCTGCCGGGGGTGGGAGACCATGGCGGGGGGCCGACGCGGGAAATGCTGGAGACGGCGGCACGGTGGGCGCGATCGCCCTTCTTCCCCCGCCTTGAGTTCTCCAAGGCGCATGATTATCTCGATCGGATTACGGGGGCAAGCACGACATCCGAGGACTCAATCCCTCAACCAGAGCCGGACGAACCGCGGTTCGTCCCAACAGCCGAACCATTGCCGGTGTGGGACCAGGATTTGTATTTGGAATATCACCGGGGTTGCTACACCACCCATGCGGACCAGAAGCGCTACAACCGGGAGTCAGAAGCGCTGCTCTATCAGGCGGAGTTGTTTGCATCGTTGGCGACGATCGCCACGGGAGCTACCTATCCCAAAGCACAGATTGAAGCCCTCTGGAAGACAGTGCTGTTCAACCAGTTCCATGACATTTTGCCCGGACCGTCGATTCCCGAGGTGTTTGTGGATGCCAATCGGGATTGGGCCATTGTGATGCAGGAGGGACAAGAGATTTTGACCGGGGCATTGGAGGCGATCGCCCACCACATCCAATTGCCAGAGTTCCCTGCGCCAGAAGCCAAGCCATTGGTTGTGTTCAATCCGCTGAACTGGTCGCGTTCGGACATCTTAGAACTTGAGATTCCGGCGGACATCGCGGAGCGGGTGGGTTCAGATTGGAATGTTTGCAATCGTCAGGGTGAGGCATTGACCGTGCAGCGATCGCAACGGGGAACCCTGCTAGTCGCGATCGATTCCATCCCCAGCGTAGGCTACACAACGTTGTGGCTAGCCCCGTCAGATGCATCTCGTAGAGACGAGCCGCCCTTCGTCCAGGCCAACACGACAGCCATGGCCCCAGGCCCAGCCCCAAAAACAACCGAAGATTGCGAAAATTCTGCACTGGACGAACGCGGTTCGTCCCCACCGTTACATCAATTGGAGAACGATTGTTTGGTGGTGGAGATTGACCCGGAGACGGGAGATTTGGCCAGCATTTATTCCAAAACGCTCGATCGCGAATTGCTCAGGGGTCCCGGCAATCAACTGCAAGCCTTCCGCGACGGTGGCGACTACTGGGATGCCTGGAACATCAAACCCGACTACGAAGCCCATCCTCTACCTCCCAGCCAACTCCTCGGCATCGAAACCATCGAACAGGGACCACTAGAATGGCGCGTGCGCGTGGAGCGGGGCATCAGCAACTCCATCTGCAAGCAGGACTACGTGCTGCGCCGGGGCTCAGATACCCTCTACATCGAAACGGAAATTGGCTGGGAAGAGGATGATGTTTTGCTCAAGGCTGCCTTCCCGCTCGCGCTGGAGGCAGACCGGGCAACCTACGAGACCCCCTGCGGAACAATTACACGCACCACGAAGACCCAAACCGAGGCCGAAAAGGCACAGTGGGAAGTACCGGCCCTGCGCTGGGCCAACCTAAGCGACAACTCAGGGGAATGGGGCGTCAGTTTAATCAACAACTGCAAGTATGGCTATGATGCAAAGCCGGGACAGCTGCGGCTGACGCTGCTTCGGGCCAGCAATTGGCCAGAGGTCGGGTGCGATCGCGGTCTGCACCGATTCACCTACGCCATCCACGCCCACGCAGGCACCGTCAACGCCAGCCAAACCGTGGAGCGAGGCTACGAATTACAGATACCGTTCCAAACACAATTCATCACCGCTCCTAAATCCCCTGAGCCGAAACGCCCTGAGCCAAAACGCCCTCAGCCAAAACGTCCTCAGCTCAGTCCACTGCCCGACCAAGGCGTTTTGCTCAGCCTCGGTTCCAACAGCCTAGTCCTTTCAGCCCTCAAACCATCGGAAGATGACCCCCAGCAGTGGATTGGCCGCTGCTACGAAGCCAAGGGGCAACGGGCCAAGCTGCAGCTATCGAGTGATTTGGGCTTGAAGATCGGAGAAGCGGTGGATGGCCTGGAGCGATCGCAGCATGCGTCTGTGCACGACCGAGCAAGCTGGCAAATTCAAGCCTGGCAAATTCAAGCCTTTACAGTCCTGCCCCCAGACCTTTCATAACCAGGCTTCAGTTCCAATACAGGCTTCAGTTCCAATAACCATGATTCCAATAACTATAGTCCCAATAAGCATCAGGCCAGGGGATCGACTCAGTCCCTGTTTGTCGCCGAAATCACCAAATGCTAGAGTGCTGCAACACATTTTGGTGACTTTGCAGTTCAGCGACGCATTCTTTGCCCATGATCCTCACCACGGACCAAAGAGAGCAGTTCCCTTCACAACAAACCCAATTGCCAACCCAGTTATTGGAACAACGCCAGAGCAACTGGCAGCAGATCGAAATTCATCACCACCCGATCTTTGGCAATCAGCTGATCATCGATGGCGATCTACAAATCTCCGAAGCCGACCTCGCCTACAACAGCGCCATGACCGCGCCGCTGCTGACGCTCAGCGACTGTCGTGACATCGCCATCCTCGGCGGCGGTGACGGTGGCGTGCTCAACGAAATTTTGATGACCTTCGATCGCCTAGAAAAACCTTGCGATCGCATCACCCTGATCGACATCGACGGTGACGTTATCGACCTCTGCCAACGCTGGATGCCCAAACTCTGCGGCAATGCCTTCAACGATCCCCGCGCCCAGATCATCGTCGGTGACGCCTTCGCCTGGATTGACCAAGCCCGCAACCTCGATGCCGTCATCTACGACCTGACCATGGATCCCGTGCGCGAAGGACTCAGCCGCAGCGAATTTATTCAAGACATTCTGGGTAAAGTCCATCGCAGCCTCAGACCCGGCGGCGTCTTCAGCATGCAAGCCTGCGGGGAATGGTTGAGCGATCGCGAGCAATTACTCAGTGAACTGCGGGCTAGCCTGGGTAATCACTTCACAAACCAGCAAGAACAAACCGTCGTGATTCCGTCCTACGTGGAGATGTGGACGTTTCTGACAGCTCGCAAGCCAGGCTAAATCCCTAGACCCAATCCCGACGCCCAAATCCTGAACCAAAATCCTAAACATTGATGCCCCGACAAAGCTGATCAACCCGCTTCAGCAATGTCGGTATTCGGTGCTGACCATGCATGGCTTGAATGTGCGCCTTAGCCGCTGACAACGCCATGCCCACCGCCGACACAAACAGCGGCGTCTCACTGCCACCTCGAAAAACCTGGCAATCCTCCGGCGTGCCAGCAAACGATCGCTTTGCCACGCCAATCACCGGAACCTTCAGTGTCAACGCCTCGTACAAATGCATTCCTAGCCCAGGACGCTGCTCCGGCCCCAAAAAAACGTAGCCATCCACAACAATCGCATCAACAGGCTCCGAGGCAGACTCCAGGGCATCCTCCAAAACAGTCAAAAGGCAGGGCAGCTCGCGCTTGTAAAACTGTCCGGGCTCATAGGGAGCAACCCCAGCAATGTCCTTGAGGATCACTCGAGCAGGCTCAGCAGCCTGCCAATCCCCAAACAAGAGTCCCGCCGCAGTGGCAGTATCGTCCTCACGGTATTGAACATCTGCGGCAAAAAACATGTCAGAACGTTGAGAAATTAGCCTTAATCCAATCAGCTCTAATCTAATTAGCCTTAATCTAATCGACCCTGATCTAATCGGCCCTGATCTAAGCGGCCCTGATCATCCCGCCTTAGTCATCATGGTCATCAAAGGGATCCGCAAGCTGCTTGGACGGGGGACCAAACGAGGTGTAAACGGCAAAAGCAGTCATCAAAACGACGGCAGCCGCAAGGGCAATACCAATCTGCATTGCAGAAGAATCCATAGGAGCCCCTCTTTGGGTAAATCAAAATCAATCACGCCCCTCAATTGTAACGAAAAGCAACCAAAACGTTACCTTTCCTCAGATCAAGGAGCCTAAGCTTCACCAAGAGCCACCAAGGGATCACGGCACTCCCTGTCTGCATAATCCGTCAAGCTCAATCCAAATCCCCTCTAGCGCTGTTCTCCGACCTGTAGGATACTGGTCTCTGAGAATGATTAAAATCAGACCTTTACTTTCTAATTAAGCAATAGGTAGTCATGGCACAGAAAACTGGATTAGGAGATCTCCTGCGACCCCTCAACTCGGAGTACGGCAAGGTCGTACCCGGCTGGGGAACCACGCGGCTGATGGGTGTTTTCATGCTGCTGTTCTTCGTCTTCCTGCTGATCATCCTTCAGATCTATAACTCTTCCCTGGTTCTGAACAGCTTCGACGTCAACTGGATGAACGGCGCCCAGTAATTACAGATTACTGACTCGTTTCGCGTAAAATATAGCGAAATACCGTTAAGGTGGGCTGGGTGATGCAATCACTTGGCCCGCTTTTTTCGGTTGGCTTTTTCGACCTATTTTTTTGCTTCCCCAGCGATCTGCCCTCACCCGTCGGAGACTCGGAGAATTCCCATGAATGTATTTGGCATCGGCCTCCCTGAGATGGCCATCATCTTTGTGTTGGCGCTGCTGATCTTTGGCCCCAAGAAGCTACCGGAAATTGGCCGTAGTCTGGGCAAAGCTCTGAAGAGCTTCCAGGATGCCTCCCAGGAATTCCAGGACGAGTTTAAGAAGGAAGCCGAGGCCATCGAAAAGGTCGCGAAAACCACGATGGAAGCAACCCTCGACCCCAAGCCGAAGGCAGAGCCCCAAGCCATCTCCGCAGCCACTGAGGAGAAAGCTGAGGTCAGCGAAGCTGTGGCTGAAACGGCTCAAACCGAAGACACGAAAACTGAAAACGCGACAACCGAAGACAACGCCTGATTCCATGCCCGACGCTCCCGTCAAACCCAAACTCATCGTCGGTCTGGGCAATCCCGGTACGAAATATGACGGTACCCGCCACAACATTGGTTTTGATGCGGTTGATGCCCTGAGTCGCCGTTGGTTCATCGACCTCAGCAATACCAAAAAGTTCAAGGGACATTTCGGTGAAGGCCCCGTACCCCGTGCGGGAAAAATGCGGCTGCTCAAGCCCACCACCTACATGAACCTGTCGGGTCAGGCCATTCGTTCTGTGGTGGACTGGTATAAGCTTGAGCCCGAATCGGTCCTGATTATCTACGACGACATGGATTTGCCCACCGGTCGCCTGCGGTTACGCCTATCCGGATCAGCAGGCGGGCACAACGGCATGAAGTCTGCGATCGCCCATCTCGGCACCCAAAATTTTCCACGCCTGCGTATTGGCATTGGAGCCCCGCGAGGAAGCGATCGCAAGGGAGAAACGATTTCCCACGTTCTAGGACGATTTGCCCCGGAAGAGAAAGGACAAATTGCAGAGGTTCTGAAGCTAGTTGTAGAAGCGACTGAATTGGGCCTGGAGCAAGGGATTGAGAAAGCTATGAGCCTTTACAACAACAAAGAAGTTATGTCAGGTTGAGTTCATACCCTGCTGTGAACTCGGAGAAACCTGGATGTCATCCCGTTTGCCGACCACCACGGCCCATGTGCGTATTATTCGTCAAAGCTGGCAGGACGGACTCCTTGAGGGAGAAGTCCAAGCCAGCCAGTTTCAGTGGCACTTCCAGTGGCATTTTATGAATGGTGATTTGGTCGTCGAGCCCTCCCTGGGACGAACCTTAATCAAAGATGCCCTGAATCGCTTTCTCGTGCAAAAAGACTACCAGCTAGAGCCGGGGGGAGATTATTGCTTCACGATTCGGAGCAGCTTCTGAATTGAGAATGGTGAATTGAGAATGATGAATGTAGTTAGCGGCCCCTGACAGTCAGGCTCAGATGGTCAGATTCAGGCGATCACACTGACAGACCATTCTCAATTCCTAGATATCGCTCAACCAGCAGGATTGCAACAATATCATCCACGGGTCTGGGCGGTTGGCGCATGCCCTGGGGGATAAGGCGCTGTAAGCCACTGGGTGGAAACATTTGCCAGTAGCGATCGCGGGCAAATAGCGAGGTATTGCGTTCATCCACAGGCATCAGCGGTGGCAAGGGGTCCAATGCCTGGCGTAGTTTTCCCTGCCACTGCTTTGACGTGGTTTGGTTGCCAATCACGAGGGTTTGAACATCAAAAGCCTGAATTTTTGCTTGTAGATGAGCGATGACCTGGGCTGACGCAACCACCTGATGCTCCAGCACCTGGAAGAGGTCGGCCTGAACAACGGCGACCCCACATTTATCTTTGCCGGGATCAAATCCCAGAATGACCGGGTCCTTGTGCATTGTTGGCTCTCCCAAATGCCTTATTCATCTAGCCTTATCCACCTGGAACATTCTCTCGCCTACGGATCGTCGAACCGAATATCGGTTTCACTGGTGCGGAAAAGCTCCTCACCATCGCGTAGGGCAACCAAGTCAATGCGCAGCGGACCCGCCGTGTAAACCGGCACCGAGGTCACCGCCTGAAGACTAAGAAAACGGTCTTCGTCCTGAACCTTGGTGTAAAACTGCACCACGCTGGCCACACCGTCTTCTCCCCCCTCATCTCCAATGAAGGTTTGCTCAGAGATGATCCCGGCCCGTTGGGCGCGAAACTGAGAGGCACCGATGAGTAAGTTAATGCGCTCTCGAATTTGCACCGAGTCCATACTGTCAGGCGTCACAGATGTGGTCGCCAGCACGGCGTCCTCTTCAAAAATGACTTGGTTTGGCACCACATCGGTAAACACCAAAATATTCTTCTCGCCTCGAACGTAGTTGCCCGCCGCCAAAATTCGGACGACGTACTCACGGCCATCCTCAATCTCTCGGCGCACTCGATCAACTTCAGCCTGGGTGATCTGAATCGTTGGGACCTCACTACGGTCATCGACACCGGGACTGACCCGTTCCAAGGCAGCCTGATTGGCCTGACGCAAAAGCAAGTCGATGGCCTGATCGGTTGCAGAGGGAACAATCACACGCAGAATGCGCGAAGCGAGTGCCTCTCCTCGGGTAATCGCCACGTTGCCCTGGCGTAGCTGTAGCAGTTCTCGTTCCCGTTGACGAATGGCCTGGTCCAAAAATCGCTGGGTTTGCTCCAGGGTCTTGACCTGCTCCTTCCCCGCCGCCACGATTTCCAGTTGGGTCACAATCTGATCATCTCGCTCAGCAATCTCCTGCTCCTGGGCTTCCAGATCGGATTGCTGGGAGGCGATCGCCTGTTTTTGCTCAGAAATCGCCTCTCCCTGACTTGCAATGCGCTCATCCTGACGGCCCAGACGTTCCTCCTGCTGAGCAATTTCGCGATCGCGCTTTGAAATCTCTTGGTTCCGCTGCTCAATTTGCTCCACAACCAGATCCCGCTGGCGGATCAATTCCTGCTGCTCCTGCTGGAGACGCCCTGCCTCCTGACGCAGGAGCACGGCTCGATTGGCCACCTGTCCCAGTTGAGTCTCCGTCTGCTTCTGCCGCGCAACGGCTTCGTCTAGCGTTTGTCGCGTTGTCTTCAAGCGCTTTTGGACAATGACCTGTTCGGAGCGAGCATCGTCCCGCTCCTGCTCAATGCGCTGTCGCTCTTCTCGGGTTTGGTCTAATTCAGTGCGTGCCTTGCGCAACTTTTTCTGAATCGTACCGAGTTCAAAGACTCCAGTCCGAAGCTGCTCACTCAACGCGAACAAAATACCAAGAGTCGTGGCAGAAATGATCCCCCCGGTGAGGATTGTAATAGCAACAGCAGTCTTGCGCGGCCGCATCCCCCAGAGACTCAGTCGCGCCTTACCAACCTTGGTTCCGAGGCGATCGCCAATCGTTGCAATCACACCGCCCAAGAGCAGAACTGCCAACACCAAAACATAGCCAGCCATGGGCCCTAGGGCAACAATCCTTTGTTCACACCGCCATCAACCCTATCACCTAGAATGCGGCTTCTGGAGAAGGGTCGAGCACCCAGTGCCTTGGAGAAGACCAATTCAGAGGCTTCCACAGCAAACCTTGGCCAGAGCCCCAAAGAACCAGACCGAAAATAATCTAAACGAACTGCTTACTGAGGGACGCGGGATCATGGACCGTAATTTTCTTCTTATGAATCGAAATCATCTTGCTCTGACGCAGATCCCCGAGAAGGCGCGTGATGGTCACGCGGGTGGAACCAATCGCCTCAGCGATCGCCTGGTGGGATAGCTTTAGGTCAATGGTGACGCCATTGGCCCCCTGGAGACCAAAATCACGACAGAGAATCAGCAAGAAGCTGGTCAGACGCGATCCCATATCCCGGTGGGCGAGGGTCTCAATCATCATCTCCGTCTGCAAAATCCGAGAAGAGAGCCCCTGAAGCATCATCATCGACAGCTCAGGATTCTGCTTCAGCGCTTTTTCCACCTGTTCAATCGGGACCGAAAGCAGCTCAACCGGCGTAAACGCAACGGAGTGGTAAAAGCGATCGGCTTGCTGCTTCTCAGAGGAATGATATCCTCCCACCAAGGAAAGAACGCCAAACACGCTGTTTTCCTTGAGCAGCGCCACCGTGATTTCTTCCCCCGCTTCGTAAACTCGCGACAGCTTAACCGCCCCTCGCATCAAAAAGTAAACCCGTTCCGCAGGGTCACCGGGAAAAAAGATTGTTTTTCCTCGATCGAATGTTTCTACAACTGGCGGGAAAGAACTGCCAGCGATTTCGCGAAATAGGCTAGCAAGGGGCTGTTCGGAGGTTGCAAACATTTCAGATGTAGATCATCGAGCAGGTTAAAGCTAGTCACCCTAGAGGCTGTAACGCTTGCCAGACCGCAGGGGGTTGAACATGTAGCGGGAAACCCAGAATAGCTATCCGCCAATTATAGAATGCAAAAAGGGTCTTTTAAAACACCTCAAACAACAATTATCATCGAAAAACGCATATCTACGATTTAAATACTGCAATATTAGTACTGGTTTTACAGGACAATCGACGTTTCAGTCAGTTAGACGCAGCCCAGGCATCTCCCTGGCTCCAGTCGAGTCCCACACAAGTTTTGCTGTATCCCGAATAAACCGGTCTCAGGCGAGGGGTATCGCATTGCTCTAAAATAGGTGTCCTGCAAAAGTTTGACTGCAAATGGCGGGATTAAGCGTCAGATGTCAGTCAACATTTCGAGTAGGCCCCAATGCTTGACTTAAAAGGGAAAAACGCGTTAGTCACCGGAATCGCCAACAATCGCTCCATCGCGTGGGGGATTGCCCAACAACTCCATAAGGCCGGTGCAAACTTAGGGATTACTTATCTGCCAGACGATCGCGGCCGGACAGAGAAGAAGGTCCGCGACCTCACAGAGCCCCTCAATCCATCGATTTTTCTGCCCTGCAACGTCCAAGATGACGCCCAGGTCGGTGAAATGTTTAGCGAGGTGAAAAAACAGTGGGGCAAGCTGGATATCTTGATCCACTGCCTTGCCTTTGCTGGCAAGGAAGAACTGGTGGGTGACTTTAGCAACACCACCCGCGCGGGTTACGATCGCGCCCTCGAAATCAGTGCCTATTCCCTCGTGCAGTTTGGCCGGGGGGCCAAGGAATTGATGACCGACGGGGGCAGTATGGTCGCCATGACCTACCTGGGCGGCGTCCGTGTTGTGCCCAACTACAACGTCATGGGTGTGGCCAAGGCAGCTCTGGAGATGGAAGTTCGCTATCTGGCTGCGGAACTAGGTCCCAGCAATATTCGGGTTAACGCGATTTCTGCCGGTCCGATTCGCACGCTGGCCTCTTCGGCCATCGGCGGCATCCTAGACATGATTCACCATGTGGAAGAAGTGGCTCCCCTACGTCGCACCGTCACCCAAACGGAAGTGGGCAATACTGCGGCATTCCTCTGTAGTGATTTGTCCAGTGGTGTCACCGGGCAAATTCTCTACGTTGACTCCGGCTATTCCATCATGGGGATGTAAACGTACTCCGGCCCTGATTCCAACGACTTGATCGGTCACCCAAAACCCGCCCGGCCCTGTGTCATTGCCCAGAGCCGGGCGGGTTTTAGCGATAGCGGGTTTTAGCGATAATTAGATTTTGGGCTTCAGGGCCCATCGGCGACCCCCGCCCGCCCCCACAAATTGTTTGAATGATTGTTTGAATTGTTGATCCCTGCATTTGGAGGTTTCCATGCAACTGTCAGACCGCCCCGTCAGCAATCCCAAAACGGCTGAAGGCCAAGTCTTAGCGCCACCGGCTCGCACCGCCAGCGTCCAACGCAAAACCGGCGAGACTGACGTTTCTGTCAGCATCAATATTGATGGCACGGGCCAATGTGTCGCCGACACTGGCATTCCATTCCTCGACCACATGCTGCACCAGATTTCGTCCCACGGGCTGATCGACCTGGAGGTGAAAGCGACGGGCGACATCGAAATTGACGACCACCACACCAACGAAGATGTGGGCATTACGCTGGGTATGGCGTTCCACAAGGCGCTGGGCGATCGCAAAGGGATCACCCGCTTTGGCCATTTCGTTGCTCCCCTGGACGAATCCCTGGTGCAAATTTCCCTGGACTTTTCCGGGCGGCCCCACCTCAGCTATGGCCTTGAGATTCCCACCCAGCGGGTGGGTACCTACGACACCCAACTGGTGCGCGAATTCTTTGTGGCCATCGTCAACCACAGCCAGATGACCCTCCACATTCGTCAGCTCGACGGGATTAACTCCCACCACATCATCGAAGCGGCCTTTAAGGCGTTTGCGCGATCGCTGCGGATGGCGACGGACTATGACCCTCGGCGGATGGGGCTGATCCCCAGTTCCAAGGGCGTGCTCTAGTCTCGGCAATCACCTGATAGGAAGCGTCCCGATAGGACACTAAGGATTCCAGCGGTGCCAGGGACTCCAAATTCACTTCGGCCATTTCAGCAAGGGACGCAGCGAGGGAGGTGCCTTCGGCATCGTGTGCCAGGGCGCAGGCCAGGGCCGTGTTGCCGTAGTAGTCACGGGTATTGAGTTCTGCTCCAGACTCTAGCAACAGCAGTGCCACAGCGGTGTGACCTGCATTGGCCGCAATCATCAGCGGCGTTTGGCCGTCGCGGTCCGCCAAATCCGATTGGCATCCAGCCTGCAACAGCTGGTGGGCGATCGCCGTGCGCCCATAGCAAGCCGCATACATTAGAGCGGTCCATCCCTGCTGGCGTGAGCCAAGCTGACGATCCGTCACATCCGGCTCTGCCCCGGCCTGGAGTAGCGTGCTCACAACATCGGGATAGTCGCCCATCACGGCGGCATGGAGTGCCGTGCCACCGGGGAAAATGCGGTTGACGGGTGCCCCGGCCTGGACCAACATCTCCACAACGGCTTGGTGACCCCGGGCCGACGCCAACAGGAGCGCTTCAGCCAGGTCCTCTAACCAAGGCGGCGAATAATGGGGACGAAAGTCGTCAGATTCCAGTAGCGCAGACACCCGCAGGGCATCTCCTTCCATGGCTGCAATACGAAGTTTTGACATACGGCCGCTTAATATTTCTGGTCGGAGTCTCTCGTCGGAGTCTTCTCCGTCAAATTAATCATGGGGGAGGGATGAGCCGAAAGCCGCCCGTGGGAATGCGGAAATTTTTCGTCCTAATGTTTTTTGTCCTGAAGATTTTGCGCCCTAGGAGACAGGATTCCTCGGGGGGCGATCGCTATACTAGGAATCCAGCTTGATATTTCTTTACGTTTTTCCAAACGTCTTTTCATGCTCATAACCCCCGGTGGCGGCGCACGTTGGCAAACTTACCTGAAGGAAAAGCTGCTATTTGGCAATGAGCCCACACCAGAGTTGATCGCCATCCTCTCGATCTATTTCATCCAGGGGATTTTGGGCCTTTCGCGACTGGCGGTGAGCTTCTTTCTCAAGGACGATCTAGGATTATCCCCGGCCCAGGTTTCAGCCCTTGTGGGGGTGGCGGCCATTCCCTGGATGATTAAGCCGCTGTTCGGCTTTATTTCTGACGGGCTACCCATCCTAGGATATCGGCGGCGGCCCTACATTATCTTGTCGGGCTTTTTGGGGACAGCCACCTGGCTCTGTCTCGGAACCTTCATCCACACCCCACTGATGGCAACCATTGCCATTGCCCTAAGCTCCCTATCGGTCGCGATTAGCGATGTGATTGCAGATTCAATCATTGTGGAACGAGCCAGGGGAGAAAGTAGCGATCGCGCAGGCTCCCTCCAGTCTCTGAGCTGGGGCGTCGCAGCGATTGGTGGTCTAATTTCCGCCTACCTAGGCGGTTTGCTGCTGCAGGCTTTCAGTACGCGAATCTTGTTTTTGATTACGGCCATGTTTCCCCTGGTCGTCTCGGCCGTGGCTTGGCTGATTGCGGAAGAACCGACGAAGGACAAACCTGGATTGGGGCAGGTCAAGCAGCAGTTGGGTCAGCTCAAAGCGGCCTTTAGCCAAAAGACCATCTGGATGCCGACGCTCTTTTTGTTTCTTTGGCAATGCACCCCCAGCTCAGATTCAGCGCTGTTCTTTTTCACCACCAACGAACTGGGATTTGAACCAGAGTTTTTAGGACGCGTGCGCTTGGTCAGTAGCATCGCCATGTTGATGGGCGTTTGGCTCTTCCAGCGATTCTTTAAGGATGTTCCCTTCCGCACCATTTTTGGCTGGGCCATCGTCGTCTCGACCGTGCTGGGTATGACAGCACTACTCTTGGTGACCCATACGAACCGCAGCCTCGGGATCAGCGACGAGTGGTTCAGCCTTGGGGATAGCCTAATTCTGGTGGTGGCGGGTCAAATCGCCTTCATGCCGGTATTGATTTTGGCTGCACGGCTCTGCCCACCGGGGATCGAAGCAACATTTTTTGCGCTGCTGATGTCAATCGTCAATTTTGGCGGAACGATCAGTAATGAGGTGGGTGCCTTACTCACCCACCTCCTACATGTGACGGAGACAGATTTTGCAAATCTGTGGTTGTTGGTCTTGCTGACCAATCTCAGCACGTTGCTGCCATTGCCCCTACTCGGCTTGGTACCCAATGTGAATGCCCAGGGGATTCATACAGGTCAAGCGCTCAAACCTGATGCCTTGCCGCCTGAGCCCATCGAGACAACAACAGCTGAGGTGGTCGCGGCGGCGGGCAAGTAAGGCTCGGGTCGACCCACTTGAGCGGGACCAATAGACCTCTTGCATAAATCATTAGGCCCTCACCCCAACCCCTCTCCCAAGCTTGGGAGAGGGGCTTTTTGACTCCTCTTCCCCCAGAATTGGGGGCAAGGGGTTGGGGGATGGGGGCGGCTATCAGGTTCGTGCAAGAGGTCTATTGATGGGTCATGGGCTGTGTGACTGCTTGGCAAAACACACACGGTTACGCCATGGCAACCGCTCCCTTCAACGCAAAAATACGCTCCAGCACATCCTCAACAACTTTGTCCGGCGTCGATGCGCCGGAGGTAATCCCGACGGTAATGTCGCCTGCGGGCAACCAGTTTTTTGCGGTGGTGACGCCTTGGCCCAAGGGCATGTGTTCTAGGGTGCCATCGGCCTTAATGCGATCGCCCGAATCAATGTGATAGGAAACAATTCCCTTCTCCACCGCAATTTCTTGCAGGTGGGTGGTGTTAGACGAATTGAATCCGCCAATGACAACTAGCAGATCTAGCTTCTCGTCCACCAACTTCACCATGGCGTCCTGCCGCTCTTCAGTGGCATCGCAAATCGTGTTGAACGCCATGAAATGTTGATTGAGTTCCGTTGGACCAAACTTCTGTAGCATCGTGCGCTCGAAGAGTTTGCCGATCTGTTCGGTTTCGCCCTTCATCATCGTGGTTTGGTTCGCAACGCCCACACAATCAAGGTCGCGTTCCGGGTCAAAACCCTCGGAGTATGCGTTCTTAAACTTGGCCAGGAATTCTTCGCGATCGCCCCCCTTCAAGATGTAATCCGCCACGTACTGGGCCTCGTCCATATTCAGAACCACCAGATAGGTACCTGCAAACGAGAGCGTCGCAACGGTTTCCTCGTGCTTGTATTTGCCGTGAATGATGGAGGTATGGTCGGCCTGCTTGTGTTTTTCGACGGAGTTCCAAACCTTGGAGACCCAAGGACAGGTGGTATCAATAATGTGGCAGCCCAGGTCATTGAGATACTTCATTTCCTCAATGCTTGCACCGAAAGCAGGCAGGATCACCACATCACCTTCGCCTACGCCCGAAAAATCCTTTTGGTCGTTTTTGACCTCGATGAAGTGAACATTCATCGCCGCCAAATGAGCATTGACCGAAGGGTTGTGAATGATTTCATTGGTGATCCAAATGCGCTCATCGGGGAAATGCTCCCGCGTCTGGTAAGCCATGGCCACGGACCGTTCGACGCCCCAGCAAAAGCCAAACGATTCCGCTAAAACCACAGACACATTGCCCCGTTGAATACGGTAGTTGTTCTGGCGAATTTCCTGCACCAGATCACTTTCGTAAACACCGCTGATGGTACTGGACATGTCTCGCATGGGTCCAAATCCTTTGCGGTTGTAGCGATCGGATTTGTTGAGCGCACGCCGGAAAGCTTTGGTGTCCATGGTTGGTTCAACGGCTGAGGTAGGAGGGCAAGGTCTAGGAGAACTAAACCTGAATTTCTATGATAGAGCCCGTTTCCCCCTTCTCAGTCTTGCATTTTCTCGGTTGGGCCATCGAGTCTTTAATTGACCGTTTGATTGAAGGTTTGGTTGAAGGTTTGATCAAACATTTTGAGGGCTGTACTCCAAACCAGATAGCCCTGGGGATTGAGGTGTAGGCCATCGGTGGTTAGCTCCTGGCGCAAAAAACCCTCGCGATCGCTAAACAATGGATAAAGGTCGAGATATTCAACCGACTCAGCGCGGGCGATCGCCGCCAACTGCTGATTGATCGTCTGAATCGTCGCGACGGGAATACGTAATAACTTGTCCTTGCCCTCCCAGGTTGCGGCCCGGCCACTGTGGGGCAAGATAGACTGCACAATAATCTGGGCCTCAGGGTGCGTTTGGCGTAACTGCCGCACAATGGTGCGATTGGTTTCGATGACATCCTCTGCCTTCGCCCCCTTGATCAGATCATTGATGCCAATCATGACAAAAATGCGCTGAGGTCTAAGGGCATGCCAACCCTCCAGGCGTTCCTGCAACCCTTCTGACGTTTCGCCCGAGATCCCCTGATTCAACCAAGGCTGCCCCTCAGGAAGCAAATTTTCAGGAAACCACAGGCTAATCGAATCCCCGGCCAAAATGCTGAGATCAGGCAATTGCTTGGCCGCCACAACATCTGCCTCTGTCTGCAACAGAGCAACCCAGTCTTCGTAGTGAAGTTTGGACTGGGGAGCCAAGCGAGGCGAAGCTGCCGTGGCACTACCTGGCAATCGAGGAGGCAGCTGAATCAGCTCAGCCGAGGTCCCTGCGCTCAGGCTCCAGCGTGGGCCAAGATTCGAGCGAGTAAAACCGATCCAGCTCAGCGTCATCGCACTACTAATCACCAAGAGTGCTAACCAACGCCCCCGCCAACGCGAACGACGCAGGAGCCGACGACGGCGACGGCGATCCGCTGCTGATTCTTGGGAATGGGGATAGCGATCGTAAGAAACCAAGGGATTCGAAAGTCGTAACGAGGTGAGTGCAGCCGAATATCTCAGAGCCCAGGTTCATCGCCTTAGCCCAAAGTTAAAACCCAGCCTTGATGTGTCACTCAAAGACACAAGAGCCAGGCAACACACCCCAAAAATGAATGCTCAATAGCTTAGGACATTCTGGAGCAAAAAGGGACGCTCCCCGAAGAGAGCGTCCCTTTGTTGTCGTAGCTTAACGATTCGGAAAAGAAAGATTCCGGAACGAAGGCTTATCTCTAGCGACTAGAGACTGCATTGCCCACACCGACTTCCTTAGAGAAACCGCTATAAGCTTCCATGCCGTGCTCGCTGATGTCGAGACCAGTGAGTTCCTCTTCCTCGGAGACACGCATACCAAAGACGGCACGAATGACGCTCCAGAAGATGACGCTCATGAGGACGGTCCAGCCACCAACGGTGACGATACCAACAATTTGAGCCAGGAGTTGAGTAATACCACCGCCGGTCAACAGACCGCCTTCGGTTGCAAATAGGCCCACAGCCAAGGTGCCCCAGATACCATTCACAAGGTGAACGGAGATGGCACCCACAGGGTCATCAATTTTGATGGAGTCAAAGAAGAAGACCGAGAAGACCACGAGCACACCAGCAACCAAACCAATGATGACCGCGCTCAGATAAGAGACGCCAGCACAACCAGCGGTAATGCCAACCAAGCCAGCAAGAATGCCATTGACCACCATGGAGAGGTCAGGCTTACCGGACACCATCCAGGAGGTGGCGGTTGCAGAAACAGCGCCCGCTGCGGCAGCCAGGTTCGTGGTGACAGCAATGTAAGGAACCTGCATGTCAGCCGCTAGCTGAGAACCGGGGTTGAAACCAAACCAGCCGATCCAGAGGATCAAGCAACCCAGGGTCGCAATGGACATATTGTGACCAGGCAGTGCACTTGCACTTCCATCGGCACGGTACTTACCAATACGGGGGCCGAGGAAAGCAGCACCGACCAAAGCAGCCCAACCACCAACGGAGTGAACCACTGTGGAACCAGCGAAGTCGCTGAGGCCAGCACCACCCAAGAAGCTGATGTCGGAGAGCATACCGCCGCCCCAAACCCAGTGGGCGGAGATGGGATAAGCGATCGCCGTCAGCAGAATGCTGAAGATAACGAAGTCGAGGAACTTGATGCGCTCTGCCACAGCACCGGAAACGATGGTTGCAGCAGTACCAGCAAAGGCAGCCTGGAACAGGAAGAACACAGGTGCAGCCAAGTTACCGGCGACAGGTGTGGAATCATCCAAACCAGAGAGGAAGAAGTGCTGAGTTCCCATGAACGCGCCTTCACCACCGAAGGCAAGGGCATAGCCAAGCGCCCAGAAGGAAAGTGTCGCTAATGCAAACACAATCAAGTTCTTGGTCAGAATGTTGACGGCATTCTTTTGGCGACAGAAGCCAGCCTCCAACATGCCAAATCCAGCATTCATGAAAATGACAAGGATTGCGGCGATCAAAACCCAGACGTTGTCCAGAATGACCTGAACATCAGTGGCACTCACTTCATCCTGAGCATGAGCCGCAAAGCTCGTCGCAGCGATGATAATGCCAGCCAACGGAACGCAGGCAAGCCAGCTTACAGGCCACTTGGGCAGGTAGGTCCCTGCCTTCTTAAAGAGACGATTGGCGTCTGGATAAGCCGATCCACCAACAGCAGAACGACGATTTCCATTGAGCCGTCTCGCTTGTGATTTCAAATGAGACATTGTCAAGTAATTCAATTCCCTAACGGATTACGCGGAATCATATCAGCCCACGGCCCTGAATCGTCGAAATGCGGTGTAGGACGACTCAATTTGCAACTAGAATACACAGATTTAACGTTCGAACTGGCTTCGATGGTTGCTGACGCACACCAGAATGGTAGGGACAGCAACCTCGCATTAAACAGGTGAAAAAAGTAGCTAAAGCAGCCTTGCCTTTGACGATCCAAGAGTGCCTAAATTCCACCAAGAATGCAGGCTTTGTTCTGTATCAGAAAATACTTTCCCGAAATAGAAAATAACAGATTGCCGCTATTCTCGGAATAAAAGCCGACTAGATACCGTGTAACGCTTGCACACAAGGATCCGACACCTCCCAACACATTACATTGCACTTTATTGCAATGGCGCAACTCAAGGGAGAAGGCCGCTATGAGTCTCACGCGCTCCGCCTAAAAAACGGGAAAATACAGTTGCCCAAACAACAGAGCTTCACAACTTTTCGTTGAGATAATCCTGATATCCTAAAGCCTCGAGATCGGCTTGTTTTTGCTGGACCATCACCTTGAGGGATTGTCGATAGGCTTGGACATCTTGCAAAAGTTGCGGACGCTGGCAAGCAAGGATTTGGACTGCAAGTAAACCAGCATTAGTTGCGTTGCCAATTGCCACCGTCGCCACTGGAATCCCCCGAGGCATCTGCGCAATCGAATAGAGAGAATCGAGCCCTTGGAGATGGCGGCTGGCCACGGGCACCCCCACAACGGGCAAAGGCGTGAGAGCTGCCACCATCCCCGGTAGATGGGCCGCGCCCCCGGCTCCGGCAATGATGACTCGGATCCCTCGTTTGTGGGCCGTCTGGGCATATTCCATCATTCGTTCGGGTGTGCGGTGGGCCGAGACGATTTCAACCTCGTGGGACACCTGAAACTGCTCGCAGATGGCGATCGCCTTCTCCATCGTCGGTAGGTCAGAATCACTGCCCATGATGATGCCGATTTCTGGGGTCAGAGTCGAAGGGGTGGTGGAGTCCGTGTTGGAAGGGGACTGGGTCATGGTTCAAGCCTTGGATTGGGGCACCCCAAAATTATCCAGAAATCGGTGAGCGATCGCTGACTTTGTACCGGAATATTGCGTTTTATCACCACCAAATCACCGTCCCTCAGCGGGGATCAAAGCACTCTAGGGGGCTTGCTCAGGCTTCGCGATCGCAGCTTCCGTTGCGATCGCCCCAGACATATCCGCTGATCCCAAGCTTGCATCGTTGGGATCAGCGGCAACTTATCCCAAAGCCGAGCATTAGCAGTGTTTTGGCACTGTCAAATTTTTGGACCGAAAAAAAATCTCTGGGCTCTTCGTACTATTGTTAAGGGGTCAGCCCGTTGATAGGTAGATTTGCCATCTGGTGAGATTTACCTTTCCAGCGTGCGGCTTCAAACTCAGTAACCAGGGCGGTCTTATCCCCAGCCAGGGCCTTCAAGCAACATCTTCAGCGAAGTCTTTGCTGAGTTGTCATGTTTGCCCTTGCACAGTTCCCCACTTCCCACGCTCTACTCACAAGAAGAGACCTATGAATCCAGTCGTTCAGGCTCGCCGTTCTGAAAGTGACACATTGACAGGAGCTTCCCCGCAGACTCACCTGCTACTCAATGTCCGACTCCCGGAATACAACGGTCTGAAACGTATTTGGGTCTCCCCCAGCGGTCACATCCAAGCGATTGAGGCAATGGATCAGTCCTGCGATCGCATTCCCCCCGACGATCTAAAAGTTGTGGACTTCCAAAAAGACTGGCTCTCCCAGGGTGGGATCGACCTGCAAATCAACGGTGCTCAAGGATTAGCTTTTCCCGAACTAACCGAAGACAACGCCCATCGGCTACCTGAAATTTGTGCGTTCCTGTGGCAGCAGGGGGTGGATGCCTTTTTACCGACGCTGGTGACCTGTGATATCGACCAGCTCCATCGCGCTTTGGACGTTCTCAAGCACTATTGCGATCGCCCTTCCGAGCCCAACACAGCCCGTATTCTAGGGGTTCACCTCGAAGGCCCCTGTCTCAATCCCACCAAACGGGGCGCGCATCCCGAAGAACATTTGCAGCCTCTTACGCTGGAGGCCATGGAAGCGGTCTTGGGTGAGCACAGCAGTATTGTCAAAATGGTGACACTGGCGCCGGAACTCGATCCCAGCGGAGAAGTGGTCGCATTTCTGACCAACCAAGGCATCGCAGTTAGCCTAGGCCATTCCCTGGCCACCGCCGCTGAAGCGGACATTGCCTTTGATCAGGGAGCCACGCTGGTCACCCATGCTTTCAATGCCATGCCTAGCCTCCACCACCGTGAGCCGGGTTTATTGGGCGCAGCTCTGGTTCGTCCTGGTATTCGCTGTGGCTTCATTGCCGATGGCCAACACATTTCCCCCCTGATGCTCAAACTCCTGTTGGCGATGGGCTCAGACAGCCTCTTCCTTGTGAGTGATGCCCTGGCTCCCCTGGGCCTACCCGACGGAACCTATCCCTGGGACGAGCGGGAGATTTCGGTGGCTGAGGGAACAGCGCGGTTGGCCAATGGCACGCTATCGGGAACGACTCTGCCGCTTCTGGCGGGGGCCAGCAATCTGGTGAAGTGGGGTCTCACGACGGTGGAGGAAGCGATCGCCCTAGCCACCAGCGCCCCCCGTTTGGCCATGGGATATGAATTGGGCCTGGATGAAGTCAAGACTTCAAGCACCTCTGCCGATCGAACCTCTTCTCCCTACATTGGGCGTTCCATCAATCAATTTTTGCGTTGGCACTTAACAGAGCAAGACAACGAACCGCTCTTGACCTGGAAACGCCTGTAGTTCTGAAACAGCTCTAAAGCAGTCCCACAGCAGTAACGCTGCAGTTACGCAGCCTTCAGCACTCCGCTTCCCTGGAAGCGTCTTTCTGTCGTGCCTGTTTGGGGTCGTCTGGGCGGAGCTGGATCGAGCATTTGTTTCGATACTGTTGCGCTGGGGCTCATTCGGGTTCCGGCCATCAGTATCTGTAATAAGATTTTCAAAGTCGCTTGCGGCAACCCATTTTGATTTTCCTCAAATATTCTCCCCTTCGACCATGACTGTCTCCAACCGCCTACCCAGCGAATCGGCTAACGATGAAAAGACTGTGGTCCGGGACTATTTCAACGCCACCGGATTTGATCGCTGGCGACGAATTTACGGCACCACGGACAATGTCAATAAGGTCCAGATGGACATTCGGGTGGGGCATCAACAAACCGTAGATTCTCTGCTGGAGTGGTTTGATGCAGATGGCAACCTGAAAGGAATGACGGTTTGCGACGCAGGCTGTGGGGTTGGCAGTCTAACCCTGCCGCTCCTAGAGCGAGGCGCCCAGGTTGCAGCTAGCGACATTTCGGAAAAGATGGTGGGTGAGGCTCGCGATCGCGCCCAGAACCAATTTGGCAATCTCAACAACGTGACGTTTTCCGTCCAGGACCTGGAAGCCATCACAGGCAAGTACAACACGGTCGTCTGCCTCGATGTGCTGATCCATTACCCCACCGAAAAAGCGGCATCCATGATCGCTCACCTGGCCAGTCTGTCGGAGGAGCGTTTAATTCTGAGTTTTGCCCCTAAGACAGTCCTGCTGAGCCTATTGAAGAAAATCGGCGAATTTTTCCCGGGTCCCAGTAAAACCACTCGGGCCTACCAACACAAGGAAGCCGATATTATTCAAATCCTGGAATTTTGTGGCTTTGAGGCCGAGCGGAAAACATTGACTAGCACTCGTTTTTACTACTCCCGCATGATTGAAGCCGTACGTCGGAAGTAACTATGGCTCGTCTGTATTGGATCATCGCAGCCACCTTTGGCGGTCTGGCTGTGGCGGCTGGAGCCTTTGGGACCCACAGCCTTCGAGGGCAATTGAGCGAGCGAGCGCTCGAAATCTTTGAGACTGCAGCGAGATACCAGATGTATCACGCCCTCGCGCTCCTGGCGATCGCCCTGCTGCTCCATCAACACCCCGATGCCAATCTTCTCAAAGCGAGCGGCGCTGCCATCACCATGGGGGTACTGATCTTCTCAGGAAGTCTCTACGCCCTCAGCCTCACGGGCATTGGGCTATGGGGAGCAGTCGCTCCCGTTGGTGGGCTGGGGCTTTTATTGGGTTGGGCATTGCTCGCGATCGCAGGGTTTCAGTCCCAGTAGCACGATAATCATTGCGAAATGCATAGAAAATCCCGGTCGCAAGGTTGCGACCGGGATTTTCTAGCTATGATTCAATGGGATCGATAGGTCGATTTGCCTAGTCCCAACAACAACCCAACAGACCTGAAGCCACCCTATCCTTCCAAAGCAGCGACATCACAAGGGTTCGAGAGACACAGATTTCTGAGCGATGCAGGGCATTAAACGAATGACAGCCGACCCCTAGTCAACCCGCTCGAGTTGCCAAAGAATCTGGTTACCTTCTCGCCGAACACGAGAAACAACCCAGTTACGCCAAACCCACTGTTCACCTCGGCTGGTCACAGCGCTCGCATTGACATCCATCAAATCAGCCAGCTCGGAGCTACTGATTAAAAAGCCCTTATCGGCAATTTCATCGGCCATGTTAAGCGTTTCGACCATGTTGCGAACTTGGGCGACACGGGCCTCACGGGGCAGGCTCCCAGAAGAGTCATAAGACTGAGATCGATCTTGATCCATGCTGTTTTCAGTAAGAATATCAACGCTTGACGCCGCATCACTTAATGCTAGCGTGTATTCCGGAGATTTTGTGTACTCAGCCGCACTAAATGAGGAATTATCAACGAATTTTGACGATCCTTGCTCTTTCGGAACATTTTGCTCAGATTCAGCCGTATTCGCTTTAATCTCAGGCCCCTCAATCCCAGTGGCTTTGGGCGTATCTCCCCGTTTTGCAGAGCTAGCTTGACGCTGGGCGAGACGCGGCGGGCGGGCGGCGGCAAATCCCGTCGCAATGGCGTCACAGCGCTCATTTCCCGGATTTCCCGCATGGCCTTTGACATGTTGCCACCGGATGGTGGGGGAATTGAGACCGTCTAAGACTTGCCACAGATCTTTATTAAGCACGGGCTTGCCCTGGGCCGTTTTCCACCCCTTACGCTTCCATCCCTTAATCCACTGGGTGATTCCTTTCAGCACATACTGACTATCGGAATGTAATGTAATCGTATCAGTGGGCTCCCAGTCCTGTACATATTCCAGAGCTGCGATCGCGGCCTGCAATTCCATGCGGTTATTGGTCGTCGCGCCCTCAGCTCCCCCCAGTTCTTGCACCTGACCATCACTAAATTCAATGCGAGTGCCCCAGCCACCGGGGCCTGGATTGCCGGAGCAAGCCCCATCCGTATAAATATTCGTGATTTGAGCGGTGGGTTCAGAACTGGGGACTGCCATGGCTGCGTCTTCCGATTTCGCTAGAGTGAAGTACAGCCGCTAAGCCTATAACAAATGACCGACAAAGCCCTATCTAATCAGGCCCAAAACGAACGTGCCCGTGACCTAGTCAATGCTGTCATTCGTGGCGATCGCATCACCCTGAGAACCTTGCTAGATGACGGCCTCGACCCCGATGCAGTGGGAGATGGCACCGGTCACACCGCCCTGATGTGGGCGGCGGATCACGGCGAGATGGATATCGTAAACATGCTGCTTGCGGCTGGAGCTGACCAAGACCGTCGCAATACGGCGGGATACACCGCTTTGATGTACGCCGCCGAGGGAGATTACCGTGAAATTGTGCGACTATTCCTGGAACGGAAAGCCAGCCTCGTCGGCGTTAATCGCTACAACGAGCCCCTATTGCTGATGATCGCCCGCAAAGGGCATGCGGACATTGTTCGACAGCTCTTAGATTTGGGCGTAGAGCTAGAGGCCAAAAACCGCATCGGCGACACAGCCCTCTACCTAGCCGCAGAAAATGGTCACACTCCGACCGTTCGAGTATTAATTGAGCGAGGAGGCAACATCAACACCGCCAATATGGGCGGCTGGACGCCACTGATGATGGCCTCAGCTCGCGGCGATGTCAGCACGATGGAACTGCTGCTAGCCCATGGAGCTGATGTTGATCCGATTAATAATTGGGGCGGCACAGCACTGAATGAAGCGCAAAAATCATTTCGGTCATCGCAGGCAGTGGCCTTATTAAAACAGGCGGGTGCAACACACTAGGGGCGACGAGCTTGAAGCTTGGAACTTGAGCCCAGCAACTCACCCCTTGCACAGACCGATTCCAAGACCGATTCCAAGACCAACTCCCAGACCAACGCCCAGACCAACGCCAAGACCTAAAGCGTTCAATGGAAAGAAAGCTCCTAACGGACCTCTCAGGAAGCTAGTCCCGAGAGCCCCAGCGGACCCCTTTGCTTTTATGCTGGGTAACGGCGCAAATTGCGGATTCTCAAGTGCTCGATGCCTTGAGGCTGCAACAGCGCCTGTTTGGCTTTGCCAAACTTCGACGAACGCGCGTTAGGAGAATTGCTCATGGGACGTCTCGCACTGCTGAGTGTTTCAGACAAGACGGGAATTACAGATTTGGCCCGTCGCCTAGTCAATGATTTTGGATTTTCGATTATCAGCAGTGGGGGAACAGCAAAGGCACTCCAAGCGGCTGACATCCCGGTGACCAAGGTCTCTGACTACACCGGCTCACCGGAGATTCTGGGGGGTCGGGTCAAGACATTACACCCCAAGATTCACGGCGGTATTTTGTCCTGCCACGACTTGCCAGATCACCAAAAGGATTTAGCCGACAATGGCATCGAGCCCATTGAATTGGTCGTGGTCAATCTCTATCCCTTTGAACAAACCGTGGCCCAACCCGATGTCACGCTAGAAGCGGCGATCGAGAAGATCGACATTGGCGGCCCCACCATGGTCCGTGCAGCCGCCAAGAACCACAAATACCTGACAATTCTCTGCAAATCTAGCCAGTACGACGGTTATTTACAGGCGCTTCAGGAGAATGAGGGTCAGGCCCCGCTGAGCTTCCGACGCGACTGTGCCCTGGAAGCCTTTCAACACACAGCGGCCTACGATGCAGCCATTGTTGACTACCTCAGTCAGCAGGGTGACGACAGCGCTCAATCCGATAGCTGGAAACTGAGCGGTCAGAAAATCCAAACCCTACGCTACGGTGAGAACCCTCACCAGCCCGCGGCCTGGTACCAAACCGGCGCCACGGCCACCGGCTGGGCCGCCGCCCAACAACTCCAGGGTAAAGCTCTCAGCTACAACAATTTGGTAGACCTCGAATCTGCTCGCCAAATCATTGCGGAGTTTGCCGACACCAATCAGCCCGCCGCCACAGTGCTCAAACACAACAATCCCTGCGGCGTGGCCCTGGGCAGCACCCTGGCCGAAGCTTACCAAGCGGCCTTTGATGCCGATTCAATCTCTGCCTTCGGCGGCATTGTGGCTGTCAACCAAGAGCTGGATGCTGAAACAGCCACAGCCATGACCAAGACATTTTTAGAATGTGTCGTGGCACCTAGCTGTAGTGAAGCCGCGGCGGAGGTCTTCAAAGCCAAGAAGAATTTGCGGATTTTGGTGTTGAAAGATTCTGTCAATGGACCCAAGGAAACGGTGAAGGCGATCGCTGGCGGCTTCTTAGCCCAAACCTCAGACGACATCGTCGCCACCACCGCCGACTGGAAAGTCGTTACCGAGAAAAAGCCCGACGACGCGCTCATGGCCGAGCTTCTGTTTGCCTGGAAAGTCTGCCGTCACGTCAAGTCCAATGCCATTGTCGTCACCGGCACGGCCAATGGCAGTCCCACCACCCTGGGCATCGGCGCAGGCCAAATGAATCGAGTCGGAGCGGCTAAGATTGCCTTGGAACAGGCAGGCGATGCCACCCAAGGGGCTGTGCTGGCCAGCGATGGCTTCTTCCCCTTTGACGACTCAGTCCGTACCGCCGCCGCCGCCGGAATCAAGGCGATCGTCCAACCCGGTGGCAGCATGCGCGACCAAGACTCCATCGACGCCGCCAATGAATTGGGCATCGTCATGGTCATGACCGGCGTCCGTCATTTCCTGCATTAGGTCAGGCTGTCTTCAGGAACATCGGTAGGGGCATCGATAGAGACATCGATTCTTCCCTATAATTTAGGTGAACTTTTGTTAAAAGCTGCGAGAGGGTCTTTACTTAACCCCCACGCAGCTTTTTCAAATGAAATCGCCCAATCGACCATAGCCCAACGCAACGGCGCAGCAGAGAGGAACCATGAGCTTCGATTTCATCCCCAAGGACATCAAATTTGCCCTGAACTTTTTCCATCCCCTTCTAATGTGGGCACTATTTGCTCTCACCCTCTATGCCGGGTACCAGGGCTGGCAGTGGCGACGCCTTCGCTCTGCGACGGGTGAGCTTAAGAAAGAGCTCATCAAAGGGAAATTCAACCAAAAGCACTACATCAGTGGCTCCATCGTCCTGGCCATCATGGTCGTGGGAAGTGTCGGTGGCATGGCCGTCACCTACATCAATAACGGCAAACTTTTCTTTGGTCCCCACTTGCTGGCAGGTCTAGGCATGACCGCCCTCATTGCGACCTCCGCAGCCCTCTCTCCTCTCATGCAAAAGGGGGTTGAATGGGCCCGATTGACCCATATCACGCTCAATACCATTTTGGTGGGTCTGTTTGGCTGGCAAGCCGTCACGGGTGTTCAGATCGTCCTGCGTATTGTCAGCAACTAGAGATTGCGACCAGCAGGCACCGATCAATAATCCATTAATTCATTGGGGCCGGACTTCAGGATCAAACTTCAGGGCCGCACTTCCGGGTCGAACTTCAGGGTCAGGCTTCAGGATCGGACGCCACAGAAGCAAAATTCAGGAGATGATCTGCATCAAGACCCTATTACCCTGATGAATTGATGGGAACACTGTATAAAAAAGGGCCAGAGTCGAATATCTAGCGCTGCATGCTACATTTAGGACCGCCAAGCGGAAGAACTGAATTTTCTGATCGCCAGGGTTAGACGATAAACCTCGATAAAACCTAGGTTCAGTCTTCTTTCGGATGCCCTGTCACAGAATTTTTGTAGAATGCAGCTTGGTAGGAATCCCAGTAATCCGTTCAGGAGAGCTAAAGATTTCTGGCCCAGTCCATCCTCCTGGATCTCACCACCTTTATGAGTGCTTCTGTGAGCGTCACGCCCCCAACCCCATCCTCCTCATCGCCATCGCTGCCTGTTGCCCTTGAAGGTCTCCAGGACTTTGGGCTGAATCAAGATGCCTGCCCCCGCCGTGCGAAGCAGCAACTCGACTTGATTTTGTTGGCGATCGAGGCCCTAGATCTTGGGGGCTCAGAAGCCATCCTCATCGTGGCTGACGAGCTTGGACTCCAGGACATCATCAAAAATCGCGTCAACCTTTGGCAGATTCGCAGCACTAATCCCCTGCGACGCTTTAGCAAACGTCGCCCCTTGAAGCAATCTGAGGCCAAAGCCCTCGTCGCCATTATTTGCTATATCGCTCGTCGACTCACCGTTGTTGTTCGCCAGCTCCTTCTGGTCGAACAGCAGCTTAAGGAAAAGGGTCAGCCCTTGGACCAGAATTTTCGTCTTGCAGATTATTTGCTACGATTCCGCTCCCACTTCCGTCAGCGCATGAACCCCCGTCGGGCTAGCGTGATGGAATATGGCGAGGAAGATAAGCTCAATGCCCTCGCCCTAGAACTTTTAGAACAGCTGCTTTTCTGCACCGGAACCGCCGGGGCGCAGCGCTTGTGGGTTAGTTTGTTTGACGGAGAGGTATAAGGAATCATGCAGCAGCTTCAAAAAACCTACAGCCTGCCGAACTGCACGCTCGTCCTCGATGGCATGAGCGACCCTGCGGCCAACCCAAACACCCCAGGGGCGATGACGATCCTGACCAACGCGGTCTGTCGTTTTCTCGGTCACGAACAGACCCTTTCAGGGGGGAGCGACTTCTTAAATGGCCTAGTCCCCGCAGTTAGCCGATATGCCCAGGAACAACTCAGTGGCCTGAAGAGTAACCAAACCCAACGTGGATTGGTCACCCTGAAGCGCACTGAAACAGGCCGCCACCACCTCTCCATCGCCTCTGAATCAGACAATGGCGCTGAGAATGCGGGAGGAAATGAATCCCAGGCCATTGAGCTGACCACCGTACAACTCTTTGATCTGGTCGAAGCCATCGATCAATTCCTGGCAGACCGTTCCACATTGCCCAGCAAACAGTTAGAGCTGCAACCCATTTCAAAACGCGACGTTCCCTCCCAGAAGCCCCTGGGACAGAAAGTCGCCACCCCAGCCTTGGGAGCGATCGGATTGGCCGTCGCAGCCGCAGCTCTGTTTGCCGTGGAAGTTCCTGAGATTCGTCGTCCCTTGGACGATGGCACACCCATCGCCACAGAAACGGCCGATGGTGTGGAGTCTGTGGACCCAGACACCATCACAGACCTTGAGTTTGCAGCTCCGGCCATCACGGATGCCGCAGAACTAGAGAGCATCCGCGAAACAGTCTTCGCCAACATTGACACCGCTTGGAATGAGTATGGCTATCCCAGCTTCACCGAGGATGCGGTCTATCGAGTTAGTACCAGTGCCGATGGCGAAATCGTAGGGTATCGAGGGGTGGATGAGTTGGCCCAAACGGCAACTGACGAGCTTCCCCTGGCCAAGTTGTTGTACACACCACCCACGGACACCGCTGTAAGCGATGAGCCCCTGGCTCAGTTCCGAGTCACGTTCACACCGGAGGGTCAATTGTCTGTAGACCCTTGGAGTGACGACAGTGGTGCCACTGCAACGGAAACAGAGGAGTCTAGCGACGCTGAGACCAGTGCTGACACAGAAGCCAGTGCGAGTGACTCCGATGAAGGCGAGGCAGACACCCCAGAAGCAGATTCATCAGAAGCAGAGTCCTCAGAAGCAGAGTCCTCAGAAGCAGACGAAGGCAGTGGTGCCCTTGATCAGGCGAGCCTTGATGAACTGACCGCAGGGGCATTGACAGCCGATCTCTACAATCGCCTTGACCAGAAATGGACCCAAAATCCCACATTCGATGAGGATCTGGAGTTCCGCGTCAAGGTCAATATCGACAGCGATGTTGTGTCCTACGAACCCATCAGCAGCAATGCGAAAGAATTCGAGGATGAAGTTCCCCTATCTGAGCTCAAGCAAAGTGATGATGGCAGCGATGCCTCAGACTTTAAGGTTGTGTTCAAAAGCAACGGAATATTGGAAGTGAGTCCCTGGGAAGGCGACAACAAAGCCTCTGAATAATAGGAGCTTGGTAATAGGAGCCTGATGTTCCAGACCCTCAGCGGCCTGGAACATGAGAAGCCTAGAACATGAAAGGCTTGAAATATCAGAGGCCTGAAATATCAGAAATAAATCTGAAACATCAGCATCGACCCCATCGAGCCCCTAGGCCATCACAACCTGGGGGCCTTCTAGTTCTTCGGCCATGGTTTGACCGAACACTTCAGCCTCATCAAGGGCAGACGGCATCGCTCGACCCTGGCTATCCACACGCCAGAGGGGCTGATGGGGCTCACCGAGCTGTGCTGTCTTAAACAAGATCTGCTCGGGGTGGCTCTTACTCCACCCCTGAAGAATGGCATACTCGTAGGCTGCATTATAGGGAGCCACCGTACGGCTGTGCCCCGTCGAACTATCCCAAACGACTGCATAGTCTGAGGCCAGGGACGAACAAAAAACGCCTTCAAAATCCCGCACCAGCAGCTGCGTGCCCCCCCGATCCCAGGCAATCGGAATCAGCAGGCTCATGGCTCCGACCTGAGGCGGACTTTCAGGCTCAGTATCCAGGGGACTCATGAGGGGAGCAGGGGGCTGAACACCTTGAAGTTCCCCCGTCTGCATATTTTCAACAAACAGAATGCTGGTGGCACGGCTATTGTGCAGCAGGGGGGCTGCCTCCAAGCAGATTCGGCTGTAGGCCATCCACTGACCATCGGGCGATCGCAACGAAGCCGACCGATAATAACGAACTTGCTGACTGTCCGCCTCAACGGCTGCCCCATGGACGGCCTGGATCCAGCTCCAAGGAACAGGATGGGGACTGTTAATGGGATCCATCTGCATATAAACCAACCGGGACATTGAACATGGGAACTGTGCTCCCCAGTGATAACAGTCGCACTCGCATTCTGGGTCAGGAAACCCTAATTTCCTTACAGAAAATTACAAAAAGTGAGGTCTCAAAAGATTTACTCAGGCTCAAGCCCCTAGAGCGGAGCAGAAGCTTCAGTCGGTTCCGTGGGATTTGCAGCTTCGGTGGGGCTCTCAGCTTCAGTCGATGAGTTGGTTACATCGTCAGAGCCAAAGTCAGCATTTACCTCAGAAGCATTCACGTCAGCAGCATTCACGCCCGTAGAGTGCCACTGAATCGGCGTAGCGCCACCCACCAGGATGAAGCTAGCCCAGTCCGAGGGCTCAGGGTATTGCTGGCGCAACTTTAGCATGGCCTGACGTAGGGCCTGGGCGGGACTAAGGTCGTCTTGAAGTCCAGGATAAAAGGCTTTCATCAGATCGCGAGTGGCGGCCTCTGAGGCCAGGCCTGTGGAGCTGAGCACCGCCGGTGCACCGGCGGCTCGGAATGCCTGGGCCAGACTCAATTCTGTGGGACTCGGCTTATCCAAGTTGCCATCCAAACCATGGAGAACCACCAAGTCTGCCTGCAGTTTTAGCGCCAAGATATCGGCAGGGGTCATGCCTCGAAGTTCTCCGTTGGAGGCAAAGGCTAGGGCTTCTCCTACGCCTTCGACATTGAGCTGCGGAACAGCGAGGTGGATGAGTTGGGCCTGGGCAAACTGAGGCGCGATCGCCTCTAGGGTTGCCCCTGTTCCAGTCAAGGCTTCCACCCCAAGCAGGTCTGCGATCGCCACAACCTGCTCTTCCACAGCGGTTCCACGCTTGCCATTGGGGAGCGCCGGATTGCCCACAATCAGAGGAGCGCCGGACGGCCTATCAGCCGTTCCATCGAGGGGAGACGCAGGGGCTGTCGCCAAGAGTTGCACCGTCGGCAAGACGGACAAGGCATGACGATCTAGGAACGTTTCACCGTCCAAGGGGAGCGCTGCCCAGGGAATTTTTTGCCAGGTAATGCCTTGCTGCCCAGAAGCTTGCTGCCCAGAATCTCGCGGCCCAGAAGCTTGCTGCCCAAGACCTTGAAAATCAGACGGAGGAATTAGAATAACAGTCGTATCAGCATCTTTCGGCAAACCATCACGAATGGGGTCGAGGAAGAGAGTTCCCAGGGACTTTAACGCAGCACCAGAGACTTTATTTTGGCGACTGAGCGATCGCAATACCTGTTGCTGCTCTTCTCCCAGAGACACCGTTTTGCGCTTCAGCTCACCCTGGGGAGACAGCTGCCAAATCCTCAGTTGCTGGGGAACCAAGGCCTGCGACCCCGCAGGTTCAAAATTGACGGCTTGCGGATTATCGTTCAAGCCATCGGCAAAGTCATAGACCAGCACCATGGCATTCTGATCCACAGCGACTCGCTGAATCTGTTGCAAATTCAACGAATTGACCGGAGGGGCTTGGGTCGGCTGGCGCAGGTCTAGAAAGGTACGGTAGAGACGCGATCGCCACTGTTCCACCGTGGCCAACGCAGCCCCATCATCCCCCTGGGCAATCAGAGCATCCGTCAGTCGCTGGTAGGACAGACTCACCGGATTGCGACCCTGCCCCTCCGCCGACTCCAGTCCCAAGGCTTCCCAGAGGGAGACAGCCTGCTGAAGCGGTTGCACAGCATCCTCGGCACGCCCCACCGCCAGCAGCATCTCACCCAGATTCGTCAAATTGGTGCCGCGCAACAGCAGGTTGGGTTGGGCCTGCTGTCCGGACTCCGAAGCCTTCAGCGCCGCCAGGGACTGCTGGTAGGCAGCGGCGGCGGGTTCATACTGTTTTTCATGGCGATAGAGGTCGCCCAACAGGTTGAGCGTTACCGCTTTCCCGGCGTTCTGCAGCGATCGCTCCGCCTCTCCGTCCACGGGCTTTTCCTGGGCAGCCAGGGCCTGCTTGGCAAAATCCAGCGCCTCACTCCACTGCTCCCCATCGCGGGCAACCACCGCCAAACCACTCAGCAACCGTCCCTCAGCCACCGGGCGATTCAGCGGCTGAATCAGTGCCAGCGCTTGGGTATAGCTCTCACGGGCAGGCTCCAGGGCCTGACTGCGGCGCTGCAAATCGCCCATGGTTGTCAGAATTTGGGCCTGTCCCAGGGGGTCGTCCAGATCGGTCGCGATCGCCAGCACCTTTTCATACTGGGCCAAGGCTCGCTGGTTCTCCCCAGAATCAGCAAAGACACGGGCAATGCGATCGCGTAGCCGTGCTTCCAAACGAGGTCCCGACGCCCCCAACTCATCCTTCGGCGTTTTCTTGACCAGTTCTAGGGCCTGCTGATAGGTCTCGATCGCCTTATCGGGTCGTCGAGTCCCCTCAAAAAGCTGAGCCATGCGCGTAAGCAGCGCCAGCTTTGAGGACAGATCATTGCTGGATTCAACAATCGTGAATGCCTTTTGCAACGTCACCAGGGCCTCGTTGGTCGCGCCCGCAGCCAAATACAGCGAGCTAAGGCGATCGAGCAGTTCCACCACCTGCACAGGGCGGTTGAGATCCGTTTCAATCTTGAGGGAGCTTTCCAGGGCCGTAATGGCATCGTCGCCCCGATTAGCTCGCAAATAAAGACTGCCCAAATTGCGCAGCGTCACGGCTTCGCTTTCGCGGACTTTCAGCTCCCGAAAAATGCTGAGCGATCGCTCCAAAAATCCCAAAGCTTCGTTGACACGATCCTCAGAGGCATACAGCGCACCCAAATTGTTCAGCGTGCGCGCCTCGCCCTGCTTGGCCACTTGGGGCTGGCTGGCCTTGAGATTGGCGTAGGACGCCAATGCTTTTTGATAGGCGGCGGCGGCGGGGTCAAACTGCCCCTGGCGATCGTGAACCAACCCTAGGAGATTGAGCGTTTCCGCCTGTTCCTCAGGCCGACGCTGCTTCGCCAGCAGCTTCTCCAGCGTTTGCTGCGCTTCTGCGAACTGTCCTTCGCTGTACTGCTGTTCCGCCAAAGCACTCAGCGCCTGGGTCTCCCTATTTAGCGGTGTAGGAGCCTGGGGGGTCGCTGCCGGGGAAGCCGGAAGAGGCGGGGAAACAGGGTCAAGCTGAACAGGTTTGGGAGGAGCCGGAGGCGTGATGGTCTCATCCTGAGCAATCGCCCCAGACCCCCAAGCAAAACCCAGAGGAGCGAGAAGCAGTGCCGAGATTAGACGAGAGCGCAAAGGCATAGAATCCCTAGGTAAGGTGGCAGAAGGACGCGATAGAAACAGGTGACCGAAAAAAGTCACTTCATTTTAGTCGTCCTGCGACCGAAATTCGTTCCCCAAAGCGTTCCAGTCTTCTAGCCCAGCCCATAACGCTAAAGCGTCACCCACTGCCCCGTCACATTAGACTTATGGGTCGCATCCATTAGCTGTTGAGAGATCAACCCTTCCTGGATACCGGGGGCTTGGTTCGTGCGGTTTTCGATATTACTGACCCAGCGGTCAACGACACGGATAAACGGCGCTAGGCGACCATCGGGATAGTGGGTGGCAAAGTCAAAGCGGGCGGGGATAGGCATCTCTGTCAATTCCTCGCCTGCTTTGGCACCCTGGAGCGTAAAGCCGTGGACATAGTCCTTTTGGTTGCTGCTGCCGAGGATGAGACTGCCGCGATCGCCATAGACCTCCACCCAATGGCCCCGACCATTGCGACTGACCGAACTCAGGGCAATCTGCACTGGCGTCCCGTCCTGCAATTCCAGATGAATCAAGCAGGTATCGTCGGCATCCACCGGACGAACTTGGTTCGTAACCGGGTCGGTGCGCTCGGTAATGGCAGTAGAAAGCTTGGCCGACAAACGACTCACCGGACCAAACAACCAATTTACATAGTCAAACGTATGGGAACCCAGTGCCCCTAGGGCACCGCCCCCCATTTCTTTTTGGGCATACCAGTTCCAAGGGCGACTTTTATCGGCCCGACTGGACATGAGCCAGTCGATACGAATGAGATATTTTTTCCCGACAAAGTCGTCTTTGAGCAGCTCCGCCAGGTACTGCCAGGCTGGAACAAAGCGATACTCAAAGTCCAGAGCCGCCACAACGCCCTTGTCTGTGGCGAGGTCAACGAGATCCTGGGCTTCCACTGCGGTCAGTGTGGTGGGCTTTTCAAGAAACAAATGCTTGCCTGCTTCCAACACCGTTTTGGCCATTTGGTAATGGGCAAAGGGCGGGGTGGCAATGCTGACGGCATCAACATCGGGAAGGGCCAGAACATCGCTGACACTCGTGCAGGCATGGGGAATGTCATGGGCCGCTGCAATCTCCTGGGCCTTGGCTGTTGTACGGTGATACACCGCAATGGGCTTGGTTTTTTCGCAGGCTTTGAACCCGGGAATATGGACCTTCTGGCCAAAGCCAGTGCCGATCACAGCAACGCGGAGGGGATTTGCAGCGGAAAACGCCATAGACTCACCAAAATAGACTCACCAAAATTGTCCTAGAAACTCGAAACCGAAGCGGCATTAATCGATGGAAATGGACTGGGGACCGCCGCTGCCGCCGCCGTCACCACCAGAACCATCAGAGGGCGGCACATCAATGCCTTGCTTTTCCAGCCACCCTTTCACGGGCTCCTGATTCAAATCCAGTTGCAGCACACCCGCTGCAAAACCACCCAAAAACGCCACAGGATTTTGGGTCATCTCCTTCAGAAAAGGGGAGAGTTCGTCAAAAAACATATCCAGCTATCCTCTACAGCGCCAAAGGCTTGATCATAGTGATTATGGTAACGCGCAGTTGGCCACTTGCAGTGTGTGCCAGATGCATCTTCTGTCAACCGTTCAGAGCCGTCGCCAGAGCGGTCCTCCTGTCCGTCAATGTCGGCCTAGGAATGGGAGTAGCTGCGGCCTTTCCACGTTCCCCCTTTCCCCAGCCAATGACGCTTGGCAGAATCTAGGGTCATGAGGTTGTAGAGGAATGCAATGCCGGGCAGGGCAAAACTCAGCAACCACGGCTGCCCATACAACTGAAGGGTTGGCCAATAGGAGAGGGCCATTAGTCCCCAGGTCAGTGCTCCCAGAACCAACAACGGCACATTGATCCACACCAGTCCCAAGACCACGGCGATCGGGGCAACCAAATAGACGAGCGTCATGCCAATGAGCGTTCCTAGCAGCAAGAACGGTGAGTAGTAAAGCTGGGTATAGGCGGTGCGCGCCACCATATTCCAAATGCTGGCGAGATCTGGATAGGGACGCAGACTGAGGGTTCGCTGGCTCAGCCCCAGCCAAATGTGCCCACCCTTCGCTTTGACCGCAGCAGCGAGGGAGCAATCGTCGATCAAGGCTTCCCTCACAACGTCAATCCCACCGATCGCCGACAGCATACTGGAGCGGACCAAGATACAACCGCCTGCCGCCGCCGCGATACGCTTTTGCCGCTGGTTGACCCAGGGAAAGGGGTAGAGCTTTTGGAAGAAGAAGATAAACGCCGGAATCAGCATTCGCTCCCAGGCACTCTCACAGCGCAACTGCACCATTAGCGAGGCCATATCCAGGGCTTCCATTTCGGCCTTGGCGACAAGGCGCTCTAGGTTTTGCGGATCGTGGGCGATGTCAGCATCGGTGAGCAGGATGTAGTCGATGGGTTGGTTCTCGATCATGTGGTTCTGAGCCTGGGCAATCCCCTGCTTCAGTGCCCAGAGTTTGCCCGTCCACCCCGCAGCCAGGGGTTGCCCGGCTAGAATTTTCAGCTCTCGCTTGAATTGGGACAGCTCTCCACTTGCGGTTGCCAGTTCTTGGGCAATGTCTGCGGTGCCGTCGGTACTTTGGTCATCGACGAGGGTGAGCGTCAGGGGACCGGGATAGGTTTGATTGAGCAGCGATCGCACACTGGTCCCAATCACATCAGCTTCGTTGCGTGCCGGAATCACCACGGCAACGGCGGGGTATTTATCGAGGGTTTCGGGCAAAGACTGCTCGTCAAGACGCTGATCACAGCGCCAAAAGTCTCCCCAAAACAGGAGGAGAAACAGCCAAATGGCCAGGGAGAGGGCGGTGAGGGCAATCGCGATATTGAGCACGAAGATTTCGTTGGGGGAATGAGCGTTGGAACCTCAGCTTAGCGTGAAGCATTTTCGTGGGATTTTCCATCCAGATTTCATCCCTGACTCGATGGTTAGCCCATCGGTTATCCCATTTCCAGGGGATTTGCCATCGGGACAGGCACTATTTTCCTATCGCCGATACTCTGAAACGATGTACAAAAAGAAAAATGGGAATCCTAACGCCATAAACAGCACTGGATCCCCCAACAGTCAGGAGTGAGGCAATGCAGATTCAGGATCGGAATTTCAGCACATCCAGCGATCGCCCTAGCGGCAGCCAGCTGGAGCCGTTGGAAAAAGCAATCGCCGCTAACCAAGCCCACCTCCTGTCCCAGCAAGACGACAGCGGTTACTGGCAAGCCGAGCTAGAATCCAACGTCACCATGGCCGCTGAGGTCGTCCTCCTCCACAAAATTTGGGGCACTGACAAAGAACGTCCTCTAGACAACGTCGTTCCCTACATCCTCGGCAAGCAGGTCGAGAGCGGCGGCTGGGAGTTGTTCTACGGCGACGGCGGCGACCTCAGCACCTCCGTGGAAGCCTACATGGCGCTGAAAATCCTGGGCATGCCCGCCACGGATCCCGCCATGCAAAAGGCACGGGAGTTCATCCTGGGCAAAGGTGGCGTCAGCAAGTGCCGCATTTTCACCAAATTCCACCTGGCGCTGATCGGCTGCTACAGCTGGCGCGGCATCCCCTCGATTCCGCCCTGGGTGATGCTGCTGCCGAATTCGTTCCCCATTTACGAAATGTCCAGTTGGGCGCGGGGCAGCACCGTGCCGCTGCTGATTGTGTTTGATAAAAAGCCAGTGTTTGCGATCGATACCCCCATCTCATTGGATGAGCTGTACACCGAAGGCTACGCGGCGGTCAGCTCCCTGCCCAGCAACAACAACTGGTCCGATATCTTTTTGCACCTGGACAACCTGTTCAAGTTTGCGGAGGACTGGAACCTGGTCCCCTTCCGCCAGGAGGGCTTGGCCGCCGCAGAGAAGTGGGTGCTAGAACGCCAGGAAGCCACAGGGGACTGGGGCGGCATTATCCCGGCGATGCTGAACTCGATGCTGGCGCTGAAGGCGTTGGACTATGACGTCCATGACCCAATTGTGCAGCGGGGCATGCAGGCGATCGATAATTTTGGCCTTGAAGAAGACGGCGTGTATCGGATGCAGGCCTGTGTATCACCGGTTTGGGATACGGCTTGGGTGATGCGGGCGTTGGTGGAATCGGGGTGCGATCGCAGCCATCCCGCTATCATGAAGGGTGCCCAATGGTTGCTAGACAAACAGATCTTTGACTACGGCGACTGGGCGATCAAAAATCCCCAGGGTCAGCCCGGCGCTTGGGCCTTTGAATTTGACAATCGCTTTTACCCAGACCTGGACGACACCGCTGTGGTGGTGATGACGCTCAACCAAATGCGGTTTGCCAGCGATCAGCAGGAAGCCATTAAGCTAGCCGCGATGCAGCGGGCTTCCAACTGGTGCGCGACGATGCAGTGCAAGGCCGGGGGCTGGGCCGCCTTTGACATCGACAACGATCAGGACTGGCTCAACCAGGTGCCCTACGGTGACCTCAAGGCGATGATTGACCCGAATACGGCGGATGTGTCGTCGCGGGTGTTGGAAATGGTGGGCGAAACGCCTGTGCAAATGGAAGGGACTCGGGTGCGCCGGGGCCTGGACTATCTGTTGAAGGAGCAAGAGGAAGACGGTAGCTGGTTTGGTCGCTGGGGGGTGAACTATATCTACGGCACCAGCGGGGCATTGTCGGCGTTGGCATTGGTGGAGCCGGAGCAGCATCGCGGGGCAATCGAGCGCGGGGCTCAGTGGCTCGTCGGCTGCCAGAATACTGACGGGGGCTGGGGCGAAACCTGTTTCAGCTACAACGATTCGCGACTAAAGGGAAAAGGTGACAGCACGGCGTC
>CALIJJ010000144.1 GCA_938017515.1 uncultured Pseudanabaenaceae cyanobacterium | reverse complement strand
GTCATCATCATATGCACTCAAAAAATGTGGGCAATGTTTTAGCCACCTACCTCTCCTAGGCCATTGTTGACGTGTCAAGTTTGCTCTCTGACGAACAAACTCAGCATTAATCACGCCCAATTACTAATAGGATTCAATCTTGTTTGAAATCCTGTTGGTGATTGATGCAAGCGTTGATCGTTTTCCTCTCTAGAACCGTAACTCCTAATGGAGCTGCGGTTTTTTCTTGCTAAAAACAGGAGTAAAGCAGCTAAAAAAGGCGAGAAGTAGTGCTTTTTTGATTTTCTCTGATTCAGCGTAGTTTGGAATACAAATAAAAAGAAAAGTTAACCCTATCTTATTGCGAAAGATTCTAGAGTAGTACTCAGTTAGTTAATGAAGTTGATTCTCAATTAGTTTCTGGCCCGTGGTTGGTGAGGCCCGCCGCGTTCCAGGGACAGACTTCATCAATGTCGATACTCTCCTCTCTTGCTTGGGGTGTTGTTGGGGAGTTCTCTCCGGCAAGCAATATCCCAAGTGAGCTTTTTACGATTCGACTTTATTGGTCTGTAGGAGACTGAATTTATGCAAGCCTATGGCAATGAAACTGTGAAATATGATTGGTGGGCGGGAAACTCTCGCTTTGCCGATCTCTCCGGTTTGTTTATCGCTGCCCATGTGGGTCAAGCAGCCCTAACCACTCTATGGGCGGGGTCGTTTACACTGTTCGAAATTTCTCAGTATGATGCTTCGATTCCCATGGGGGAACAAGGGCTCATTCTTCTGCCCCACCTGGCGACCCTGGGGTTTGGTGTGGGGGACGGTGGTGATGTTCTGAATCTCTATCCCTTCTTTGTGATTGGGGTCATTCACCTGATTTCTTCCGCCGTTTTAGGGGCTGGGGCATTGTTCCACACCCTCCGTTGTCCCATTCGCTTGGCTGATGCTGATGGTCAGGCAAAGCGGTTTGACTTTAGTTGGGATGACCCCAAGCAACTGGGCTTGATCCTCGGTCATCATCTGTTGTTCCTGGGGGCAGGGGCGTTACTCTTTGCCTGGTTTGCAGGTAATTACGGCATCTATGACTCGACCATCCAGCAGGTTCGCCAAGTCACTGAGCCGACTCTGAATCCAGCAGTCATTTACGGCTATCAAACTCACTTTGCCTCCATTGATAATCTGGAAGATCTCGTGGGTGGCCACGTGTTTGTTGGAGCTATGTTGATTGGTGGCGGTGTTTGGCACATCTTGGTGCCGCCCTTGGCGTGGGCGAAGAAAGCTCTCATCTTTTCAGGTGAAGCGATCTTGTCTTACTCCTTAGGTGGAATTGCTTTAGCATCCTTTGTTGCAGCTTATTTCTGTGCCGTGAATACCTTGGCCTACCCCGTGGAATTCTACGGTGCTCCTCTCGCCGTCAAGTTTGGTATATGTCCTTTCTTTGCGGATACGGTTGATTTGCCCAATGGTGTTCATACTGCGCGGGCATGGCTGGCGAATACACAGTTCTTCCTAGGCTTCTTCTTCTTGCAGGGGCATCTGTGGCATGCGCTGCGAGCTATGGGATTTGACTTCCGCAAGGTTGAAGCTTGGCTGAATGACACCGCTTCGGCTTAATACGGTGGCGTGAAATCAGCGATTCATCGTGATTTAATCCGTGATTGAGACAGCGCGAGATTAAAGCGATACGTGATTAAACAATGGAGCCGCATTCGCATGTTTGTCCCCTTTTCTTGACCTAAGGGTGGCTCCAGGTAGGTCAATCGGGGAATTGAGTCTTGCTTCCGATGAGGCTCCTGGCGGTTGAGGCTTGATTCCCCTTTTCTCAATTTTTTGATGACTTGACGTTCATTTTTCAAAAAAATCATGGCAACTATTGGACTGTTTTACGGCACCCAAACGGGCAATACTGAAACGATCGCAGAGCAAATTCAGTCGGAGTTTGGCGGTGCTGATGTGATTGAGATGCACGAAATCACCGATGCAGATACCAGTACCTTTGAGCAATACAGTTGCATTATCATTGGCTGCCCCACCTGGAATATTGGTGAAATGCAAAGTGATTGGGATGCTTTTTATGAAGAAGATCTCGACGGCATCAACTTCTCAGGGAAAAAGGTGGCTTATTTTGGCCCTGGTGATCAAGTCGGCTATGCCGAAAATTTCCAAGATGCCATGGGCTTGCTGGAAGAGAAGATCGCTAGCCTCGGGGGTGAAACGGTGGGGCACTGGTCCTCTGAAGGCTACGAACACGAAGCTTCTAAGGCTGAGAAGGATGGCAAATTTGTGGGCCTTGCCCTAGATGAAGAGAACCAAGCAGAGCTGACCGAAGATCGGGTGAAGACTTGGGTTAGTCAACTCAAGCCTATCTTTGGCGTTTAGGGGACATTACAGTGTTATTCCCGTGACTAGTATTCAAGTGCGTTGTGTTTAAGTGCGTCGTGTTCAAATACGTCGCGTCTAACGTTGCGACCATTTCTTCGATTCCATTGCTCATCCCTATCCATTTGTTTTCATGGACCTAACTTCTCATCCGGCAGGGGCGATGACTTGCGCTGAAGATCGCCCATTTTCCTCCTTTCGATCGCGTACCGAAAGTGAAGTGATCTGGGTTTCCGTAAGTCCTACGCTATCTATCTTTGATCGGCCTCTACTGCAAGATTTGGCTAAACGAACAACCGTGGCCCAATGGCAATATGTTCAAGAGGTGGATGAGTCCTGTTCAATTCAGCGAGTCCTGGTGATGCTGCATGACTATCTCAAACATCGTCATCAGCCGGTTCATTTGATGGGTCATGGGATCAGTGGTGCGATCGCTCTCCTCTACACTCGACGGCATCCAGAGCGTGTTAAATCTCTCACGCTCTTTGCAGTCGCAGAACAGCCTGCTGTCACTTGGCATGCCAACTACTATATTCAGCGGCATCTGATGCCCTGTACCCAAAGCTGTGTACTAGCCACAGTGGTGAAACAACTCTTCAAAGGGCAACGCCCCTACCCGCCAGGCTATCTCATCCAAGCCTTGCAAAAGGATCTGGAACAATCCCCGTTGCTCCACTCCCTGTGTCAGATTGAAACGCTGCCCCAAGGGGGTGTGGAAGTCCCGCTGATGGTCTGTGGCGCTGAGGACGATGTCGTTGCTCATTCAACGGCCCTCGCAGACTGGCAGGATTGGTTGCAGCCTCGCGATCGCCTCTGGAGCTGCAAAACGGGGGGGCACTTTTTCCATTATTTTCACCCCCATCTTGTGGGCCGCCAAGTGTCTCTGTTTTGGCGCTCACTGTCTCAATTACAACTTGCTCAGCCATCCTAGAAGACCTATCAGGCACATCCCATGCGTTCTCAACGAGCATCCTCCGTTCTGGCTTCTTCTGCTTTAGCTTCTTCTGCTTTGGCTGCTCCTGATGGCAAGCGACCCACTTCAACAAGTCCAGCTGCAATGATGAATGTAGAACGACGGCTCAACGCTCATCCATCGCCGACTCGCAAGCTTTTACGGCGTCGAGAGCAACTGCCATTGACAGAAGATATACTCTGGGAAATTGAATCGGGTTTTCTGCGCTCGATCATTTGGGATGAAGAAGCGAATGTTACGACGCTAGGAATCTGGGGACCTGGAGAGCAGGTCTCTGCTGTCCTATCAACGATTCAGCCCTTGCTGGTTGAATGTATTACCCCTGCGCGATTACGCCATGTGGCAAGCCAGGAGAGTGATATGAATACGCTCGTACTGAATCGTGCGCAGCGGACCGAAGAATTACTGTATTTGTCTCAGCTACGCTGCACCCAGTCGCGTTTGCGTGCAGCCTTATCCTGGCTCGCCAAGCGCTTTGGTCGAACCATTCCGACTGGAATCCTTCTGCCTCTACGACTGACGCACCAAGAACTGGGCGATTTGATTGGCTCGACTCGCGTGACCGTCACCCGGCTCATGAACCAGCTTCAAGCAGAGGGCGAGGTGGAAGTGTTGGGACGACAACTCCTGTTGCGGAGTTCTTCCCATCATAAAGTGTGTTGATGATGCATCCACTGGGTGATGCCAGCCTCTCGCAGCCGATGTCCACGGGCCAACTGACTACGGGCCAACTGACTGGGAGGCTCTTGCTTTTTCCCTTTTCTTCATGATCGAGATAGACGATGACGATTTTATGTTTTTGTTTGGCCTGGGGACTGATCATTTGTGCTGCTATTCGTACCTACAAGACGATATTTAAGGCGAAAAATTATGTTTGCCGCCTCCACCAAATCCCCTGTAGTCAATGCCGCTATTTCACCGGAGATTATCGCCTCAAATGCACCGTAAATCCTTATTGGGCTTTGAGTGAAGATGCGATCGGCTGTTGTGATTTTGAATCAACCATGCAGGCGCTGACCCAGCCAGAATGCCTAAGGGCTGAGCCAGGACCGCTCACCCCAGAACAAGGTCTCTTGACTGCCGAACTTGAACTGGGCTTCGAGCTATGAGGTTTGGCACGCGGCATCAGCACCGCTATCTGGAAATGCTAGTGGGGGGTCTGGCGCTTCTTTTCTCCATGAGCGGGATTCTTTTATTTGTTCATCAAGAAATTCTTCCTTGGTTTGTTCACGGAGAAACTGCAAACATTGCCACAGCGAAGGCTGCTGTTTCTTTCAGCCCAATTGTATTGTGGCTGTATCGTCTCCATACCCATTTATTGATGGGCACCGTGGGAGCGATTCTTGCAAGTCTCTCTGGGGTTGCGATCGCGACTGTCAGCACCCTAGGAATGCTCCGTTGGACGGGATGGAAACGCTTCGAGTTGGGATTTATGATTCGGTGTCAATCGAGTGCCCGAATTCTCAACTTTGATCTCCACAATACGTCTGGCTTTTTTGCCTTTTTCTTTCTACTCACCAGTGGATTAAGTGGCGGTTTCCTGGGCACAGCAAAGTTTTGGGCGCATTCAAATTCAGGGTTGATGATTGGAGAGACCCAACGCTATCAGACCCTGCTCCAACGTTTGCATACCCTGCATACGGGTCATTATTCTGCTTCTCCTGCGCTTCTGATCCTGTACTTTGTGGGGAATCTTCTCATTCTCCTGGTGGCATGGTCAGGGATCCGAGTTGGGCTCAGGAAAAAAGACCGACAGTTAATGCATTATCCCTGCTCATTGATGATGCGGCTCAAGCGTTATGCGATCGGCTGGCTCTAGGCGCCTAGCCCAATGACGACGCAATGGCTTTACGCGAACGATAGCCCTGCCTCAAGAAGCGTCGGAGGGTCGAGCAAAGAGGGCATCTAGATATAAGCGGTTCGTTTCGCGGCTTGAGGCGCCATGTTGTAGCAAGAACAAAGATAAGGCCGCACATAGCAGACGATCTCGAGTCCAGTCGGGGCGACTCTCTACAAATTCTTGGATGGAATCATACAGAGGTTCTGGCAATTCAACTTGAAGGCAAACAGTTTTCGTCGTTGTAGGCATAGGGCATTCTCGCTGAATAAGGATCTCTAGGATTCGCGCTTGTCTGCAGCCTAATTACTGAGTTGGAATGCTGAGTTTATATTGCTGCATGCTTAGCAATATTGCGGAAGCTATTGTTTCAAATCTATCCCTTATTCTTGAACGATTTCCTAGATTTAGTCAAGGCGCGATGGAATCGTGTAATCCCCATCACAGCAAGGCTTTCACCAGGAAGTCAGCGTTTCAGCCTCTTCCCCAATCACTCATGCACTCCTTGTCGTGTTTGTCACAAAAAAATCTTGCTTAAAACAAAAAATGCCTTGTCAAGCAAGAAAATAGCGTTTATTTCCCTTCTTTTGTATCGTTTTGTATGGGTTTTGGAGGAAAGTGATTTATTTTCCGGTGATTTCGTCGGGAAATATCGTGAAAAATGAATCATTTTTGAATTCAGGAAATACTATTAAGATTGTTGCTACAGCCACACCCATTTATTCCCAGATCGAACTTCTTCTCCCCATGCATCTCATTATTTCCGTGTATCTCATGGGAATTGAGTGCTCATTGCGGCTGATCGAGTGCTCGCAGGTCTAAACGTTTGGGGGGCTGCTGTGGCGAGATCTAGGGGCTTACTACGACAAAGTTTTTGACAATTGACAACAAAAAAGACGGCCTAAGCCGTCTTTTTTGTTGTCAAGGCTTCGAGCCTTGAGTCAGCGTGACTACGCTTCTGCGTAAACGCTCACTTTCTTGCGATTCTTGCCCTTGCGCTCGAACTTCACCGTTCCAGGAATGAGCGCGTAGATGGTGTCGTCACCACCACGACCAACATTATTGCCAGGGAGGAAGCGAGTGCCGCGCTGGCGAATAATGATGCTGCCAGCCTTAACCGCTTCGCCGCCGTAGCACTTGACGCCGAGGCGCTTGGAATTTGAATCGCGACCGTTTCTGGTACTACCTGTACCTTTCTTATGAGCCATGGTGTCCTCCTAAAATCAGATCAACTTCAGCAACGCAGCAACCTGTTGCGGGAATCTCTCCTAGGGGAGACCCCCTAACAGGATGCCTCAAAAAGCCCTAGGCTTCCACTTCTGCTTCGGAAACAGGCAGACTGCTTGCTTCTTCGCCCTTCGCAATGACTTTGCCGCCCAGAGAGATGGACTCAATCATGATGCGGGTCAGTTCTTGGCGGTGACCCTGCTTGCGGCGATACTTCTTCTTGATCTTCATCTTGTAGACAATGATCTTCTTGCCGCGCAGGTGGTTCATCACCGTTGCTTCAACTTTGGCGCCATCAACGTAGGGCTGACCCACGGTGGGTTCGCCGTCGTTGTTGAGTAGCAAAACCTTGTCGAGGGTGATGGTGCCATCGGGATCAACCGCCTGGCGATCGATGTCGTAGAAGCGACCAGCTTCGACCCAAAGTTGCTTGCCAGCAACTTCAACAATTGCGTAAGTCATGGATGTGTTCTTTCCTTGAGAGCCGTACAGGTAGCTGAATGCCTCGCAATGCAAGAGATTCAACGTTTTTGTTGGCCTGACCTGATCCGAGCTATATTTCGGGCTGGATATTTGACAGACAGCCTCTAATTATTGGGGAGAGCGATCGCCTCTGTCAACTCTTTTTAGGGTTGTTTGGGGCTAAAACGCTGAGATCTTTGAGACCTCCAATCGAAATTCACCGGGTGTAAAGCTGGGGTTCAGAACCCCGTCATATTCAAACTTACTCAGCATGAACTGAAAGGCCCGAATCTTGCTGGGATTGAGTTTGGCCTCTCGCACTGTTTTGGCCCGCCGAACCCCCACCAATTTATCGAAGGGAATTCGGACGTCGATCCACTGATTCTTGACCGTGTCGAAGGAATAGGCAAAGGCAACCCCGTCCCAACTGCTGTCATCGCGCACAAAAAACTTGTACCGTTGACCGTCGCCCTTGAGTCGGAGCGTGATGCATTTTTGAGTCGCTAGGTTCAGCGGCGGGTCAAAGTTTCGGGTCCGCACCGAGGCAAAGCCGCCGTTATTCTCCGTTGAGACGAGCCCTGTGAAGACAGCATTGCCGTTTTCGAGCTGGATACCGCTGGAACTGACGCCGCCCATGACCACATCATCGACCGCTCCCCAGAGCTGGTCGATCTGAAATCCTGGCTGGGCAAAGTCAAAAATGACGCCCGCTTGGGGCTGAGGCGGGGGCGGGGGCGCAGAACCGTAGAACATCTGTTGAATCCAGCTAACGACGGGAACCGCTTCGAAAAACGTCAGCGTTTTCCAAAGGCGATCGAAGTCAGGACGAAATTGAGCCATGGCGTTACTCAGTGACGCTTTTATTATGTCGTGAATCTCGCGGTCATGAAGATGACGGGGGTGAAGATGACGGGGGTGAAGACTGCGCTCGTATCAACCCGCAAGAGCCATTCGGTGAATTGGGGCAACCAGTAGGCCGCCAAACCACCGCCCAGCAAACCAAACAAATGTCCTTCCCAGGACTTGCCCCGCTGAAATGGCAACACGCCCCAGAGCGATCCACCATAGAGCAATCCGGTGATGAGGGCGATCGCCACGGCCCCACCACTCTGCTCAAAATAGCCCCGCGCCAGCAGAAACCCGAGATAGCCAAACACCACCCCACTGGCCCCAATGTGATTGGACCGAGACCGACCAAACAGCCACACGCCCCAACCACTCACCAGCCAAACCACAACCGTTGTAATGACAAAGACCTGAACGCCACTCAACAAAATCAGCCCACTCAACACCACCAACGGCACCGTATTCGCCGCCAAATGGCCCAAGTCACCGTGGAGCAACGGCGCAAACAAAATGCCATTGATGCCCCGCTGTTGCCGGGGCCGAATGCCAAAGCGATTCAGCGCTCCCCGTAGCAACACCGTATCGACCAACTCCAAGGCCCACAGGATTGAAACCATGGCAGCTAGAATTTTGAAATGGAGGAGCGTCATGGCTAAACCGTCACCCCTTCTAGTTCGGCGTCCGTTGTCTCATAGAGCGATCGCAACTGTTCCAGCGTCGCAGCATCGGTCTCCCAAAAGCCCCGGCCATGGGCCTCCAGCATCCGCCCGACAATATTGCGGAAGGCCTCAGGATTGGCCTGCTGCAATTTCGCCGCCATCTCCGGATCCAGGGCATAGGTCTGAGCCGCCTGGTCATAGACCCAGCCCTCCCGAAAATCCGTCGTGCCCCCCCAGCCAATCAGCGCCGTCATCCGCTGGGAAATTTCGTAGGCCCCGCCGGAGCCCTGGGCCGCCATCGCCTCAGCCCACTTGGGGTTCAGCAACTTCGTGCGATACTCCATACGCAACAGCTCCTCCAGCTTGCGCGGCGTCGTATCCTTCGAGAAGCTTTCCACAAAACTTGCCGTGACCGTTTTCCCCTGCTGTTGTTCCGCCGCCTGCTTCAGCGCCCCGGTGTTGGCATAGTATTCCTGAATATCGGTCAGGCCATATTCCACCGAGTCGATCTGCTGGACAATGCGCCCGGTGCTCTTAAGCAATGTCTGCAGGATCTCAGGCCGCGCTTGGCCCTTATCACTGCGGCCATAGCTAAAGGAATTACGGCCACTCCAGGTTTTGCCCAGCTCCTCACCGTTTTCCCAGTTGGAATCTGTGACGCGATCGTTCACCAAGGAGCCAAAGTCTCCGGCGGGATTGGAGAAAAGCCGAGCCGAGGGATTTTCCACCCCCTGGGCCTCCAGCTCCTGGGCATGTTTGCGAATGAAATTTTTCTCCAGGGGTTCGTCCGCCGCCGCCGCCCGCCGAAATAGATCATCAATCAGCTCGATGATGTTGACAAAACTATCGCGGAAGATGCCCGAGAGATTGGCCAAGACATCAATGCGGGGATGGTCCAACTGCTCCAGGGGCATGAGTTCGTAACGCACAATGCGCCCTGTTCCTTCCTTCACCGGCTCCGCCCCCACCAACTCCAGCAAAATCCCGAGGGATTCTCCCTTGGTTTTGATTGCATCCAATCCCCAGAGCATCACGGCAATGGTTTCGGGGTAGGTCTCATGCTCAGTTAAGTGTTGCTCAATCAACGTCTTGGCGATCGCCCGCCCCCGCTCGTAGGCCGCAGGCGACGGCATCCGGTAGGGATCGAGGGCATGGATATTGCGCCCCGTGGGTAACACGCCGGGACCATCGCGCAGCAGATCGCCCCCCGGCGCAGGCGGAATATATTCGCCGTTGAGTCCCCTCAGCACATTGGTGAGTTCGTCTGTTGTTTGACCCAACAGCTCGCAAATGCGGATGGCTTCATCACAAAGGGGAGTCAGGTGCTCGGAAGTGTCGCGGGGGAGCGATTGGATTGCTGCGTCGCGATCGCAGCCCTGGGCAATTGCTTCAACGGTAGCCGGGGGGAGTGCCTTCTCGGCGGTGAAATAGGCACTGAGATAGCTGGCGATCGCCTCCGGGCTCGGCGCTTCTCCCAGTACATGCAGCCCTGAAGAAAAGAGTCGATTCTCTAAAACCAAGAGATAGTCATACAACCCCACTAAATAACGACCCCAGACCTCGGCACTGAATAGACGCACCGTTTCAAGCGTGAATTCAATCCCCAACCGCCGTCCCTCCTCAAAGGGGCAATCC
>CALIJJ010000143.1 GCA_938017515.1 uncultured Pseudanabaenaceae cyanobacterium | reverse complement strand
GTGGAGGCCAACCTCGTGGATTCACAATTTCAGGGTCTAGCCTGTGAAGCGAAGAAACGATCGCAGCACAATATTTTCGCCACGGCTGCAAGCATGGAAGAGCTTGGGCTCGGTGGCGGCGCTAAGCCACAGACAGTTTTGGCTTTCAAAACGAAAATCTTTACCGACAACACAGCCCTGGTTGAGCAATCTAGACAGCGCTGTCCTACGGGACCACTGAGCCAGGTCTAATTCGGGTTGAAAGAGTTCCTCATGGTCAACGACCCAAAGGTATAGCGCTTTGTCGGTGGCTGCACAGTGGATAATTGCTTTGACCAACACCCTTTCGACTTGCTTAGGATTGGGTAGGCTAGCTAAAAAATTTTTAAGCGCTTCAATGCGATCTGCTTGCCGAGTCTGAATGGCGACAACCGCAATCTCGAATGTTAATGCTTGACCGTCCAACTCACCTCCGCCGACATTAAGGCTCAACTCATCTGTCGGATTCTACCCAAAGTTTAAAACAAAATTGTGAGGATTTTGTGACTTTGATGCGAGTTATTCATGGCTGCTTACTAGCACATGGCTGCCTACGATGGCATGGCTGCTTACGATGATACGGCTGCCTACGATGGCACGGCTGCCTACCAATGCAGGAGTTGACAAATCTCCTGCACAAGTGTCTGAACCTCGAATGGTTTGATAATCGTCCCAGCACAGCCGAGGTCGATGAGCTTTTGGCGTTCGCTGTTGCGAGCTTTGGCAGTCAAGAAAATAACGGGAATCGCTTGCAAATTTGGTTGAGATTGCAACTGCTGAAAGGTCTCGACACCATCTTGCCCCGGCATCATGACATCCAGCAAAATCGCATCGGGTTGATCCGTGGAGTGGGTCGCTAAAGCGACGCCTTCTGGGCCTGACGTGGCGGTGGTGACGTTCCATCCGCCTAGAACTTCCAAGGTGATTTTGACGATGTCTCGGATGCCATCGTCATCGTCAATCAATAGGATTCGTTTCACCATGGTTCACTCCTGAGGGTTACCCCTGATCCTCATGCTTGAGGGGAATTGTAAAGAAGAAGCAGCTGCCTTGATCGGGGTGGCTTTCAACCCAAATCCGTCCCCCATGTTGATGCACGATGCTGCGGCAAATGGCAAGGCCCAGGCCTGTTCCGCCCTTGCGCCGAGAGTCCGAGGCATCGACCTGCTGAAACCGCTCAAAAATATGTTCGAGCTGATGCTCAGGAATGCCTCGCCCTTGATCCTCCACCTGGAAGAGGGCCTGACGCGGTTGACCAGGGGTTTCGATGGACACAAGCCCGATATCGACGCTCAGGATGACTTCGGTTTCGGCTTCGGAGAATTTGATGGCGTTGTCGAGCAGATTCGTCAGGACTTGGATGATGCGATCGCCATCCACCTGCAGTTCTAAGCCTGGGTCCGAAATCTTGAGGGAGACCTGCGATCGCTCTGCCAGTACCTGCATCAGCTCCTGAGCCCGACCCGTCAGTTCCGTCGTTAAGACAGTCTGAATTTCAAGCTTGATTTTGCCCGACTCTAGTCGCTCTAGCTCCAGAATATCGTTCACTAATCGCACCAGCCGCGTGGAATTTTCTGCGGCAATGCTCAACACATGCTGACCTCGTTCAGATTCCAGGGGGAGGATGCCGGCACTCAGCAACTCTAGCGCTCCATGAATAGAAGTGAGGGGGGTGCGCAATTCGTGGCTGACCACCGAGATAAATTCATCCTTCATGCGTTGGATGGCATAGCGCTCGGTGATGTCCTCGCCAATGCTCATTGTTCCGATGGGCTCACCGACGGTATCCCTCATGACGGTGTTGTTCCAGGCGATTAAGCGCTCTTTTCCGGTTTTGGTCAGCACCGGACTTTCGTAGTAGGCCCGGTCATGGGCCCCCTGGGCGAGCTCATCTTCAAAGACCTGTTTCACGGTCCCGACTTGGTGTCGGGGAATGCAGGATTCAAACCAGTTTCGGCCCAGGATTTCTGCGTCTTCATATCCCATGACTTCGCGTCCCCAGGGATTGATGTAGTCAATTCGTCCTGTGTCATCAAGCCCGACGACGACGAGACGGACATTCTCTAGGAGCGATCGAACACGCTGCTCACTTTTTTGCAGGGCAGCGGTTCGTTCCGCGACGTGACGTTCTAAATCCTGATTGAGCTGGCGTAATTCCCAGTCCGCCATCTGGCGCTGGAGCGCATTGGTCAGGATCTCCCCAAAAAACCTCAGCAGTTGAAGATGGCTTTCGGGCCACTGTTTTGGGCGACGATTCGGGCGATCAAAGGAGGCAAACCCCACCCATCCCAAAACCGTCTCTTGGAAGATTAGGGGGATGCCGACCAGGGAGGCGAGATTAAATGTCTGCCAATTCTGCTGATCGAGCTTGGCCTCGGGAGGGAGTTGATCTAAAGCAGGAACATACAGGACTTGTCCCGCTTGCAATTGCTCGGTTGCCCAGGGAAAGGAGGAGAGGGGAACCTGTTGGACATGCTCCTGTTGCAGGGGGTGGTTGTCTGTGACCCATTCGTGGGTCATGCTAAAACAGTCGCCCTTGTCCGAGAGCCGCATAATGTAGCTCGTATCCACTTGAGTAAACTGCGCAATTTCCTCCAGGGCTTGTTCGATCCCCGCATCCATGGCATCGAAGCCGAGATTGATGAAGCGCGTGGAAATACTTGAAATCAATCGATCGAAGTCCAGCTGTTGTTGCAGTGTTGCTTCGGCCTGTTCTCGTTCGTTGATTTGGCTGGCGAGCTCTTGATTGACCTGCTGGAGTTGCTCCGGTTCGGGCAGGGCCAGGGCTTTGGGGATGACGGGAAATAGGACCAGGGCGGTGTAGACGGAGATGACCGCTGTGATCGCCTTCAGTGTGCCTTCGAGCCAGTAGGCTGGGTGCCAGAGGGTCCATATTGAAGTGACATGGATGGTCCCACAGCTGATGATGAAGGCGCCAAAGAGTAGAAAGATTCTGCGAAAGGGCACATCATTCCGTTGGCTGACGAAATAAATCAGCATCAGCGGAATGGAATAGTAGGCCAAGGCAATCAGCAGGTCAGACACAACGTGGAGACGGACCAGGGGAGTGTGCCAAAGATAGCAATGGCCATTGGGAATATAGTTGGGGGGGGAAAGCAGATTTTCTAAGACATTCATCGTGCTAGTTCCCATCAGGGTTCTGAGTCATCCACATACGGAAAAATTCGACTGCGTCCCGCTGCCTTGGCCTGGTACAGAGCGCGATCGGCACTGCGATAAAGCTGTTCGCAGGTTCGGCCATCTTGGGGATATTCAGCGACACCGGCACTAAAGCTGATGGGTAGCGTTTGTTCGGGGGAAACTTTGATGCCCTGATGTTGTAGAGCGTACAACAGATCGTTGAGCCGAGCGATCGCTTCTGCCTTGGCGGCGCCATAAAATCCCAAGACGAACTCCTCCCCTCCCCAACGGGCCGTGACGTCTTCCCCGCGAAAGGTTTGGCGTAGGTGCTCGCCCAGTTGTTGCAGGATGCGATCGCCCACACCATGGCCATACTCATCATTGATCTGCTTGAAATGGTCCACATCCAGTTCTACAAAGGACACTGGCTTTTGCTGTCGCCGAGCCAAGACAAATAATCGATTCATTTCCTGGACTGATTTACGACGATTACTGAGTCCGGTCAAACTGTCGGTGTCGGCCAACCGTCTCAGGAGCTGGGTGCGTTCCAATCGATTGAGGACTCGCTGTACGAGTTCCGGGGCATTGACCGGTTTACTGACATAATCGTCGGCCCCGGCTTCAAACACGGTTTGCAAGGTGCTGGGATCGTTGTGGGCGGATAGGAAGACAATGGGCAGGTTTTCCCACTGGGGAGAACTACGCAGAACGCGGCAAAGGTCGGTGCCACTAAAGGCAGGCATTTCATAGTCCAAGATCACGAGATCTGGAATGTTCTCTTCGAGGGTATGCAAGAAATTTTTCGGCTCATCCAGCAGGGTGAGGCTGAGTCCCCAGGGGGTTAGGATTTGGCGAACCCGCTGGAGCAGGGCACGATCGTCATCCACCACCAATATTTTGGCATCAAGGCTGTGGACCGCTTTGAGAATCTCTGCCACCGAGGACAGAATTTGGAAGGATGAGCTGGTGCGGGGCAAATAGCGATCGCAGCCCAGGCGAGAGACGCGAACCAGCGCTTCGAGATCGACACTCTCGGTTAAGGCGATCATGGGGATTTGTTGGGGGAGCGATGCCAGGAGGTCGGGCAGCTTGGTGCTATCGCTTGGGCCATTGCTCCAATCCAGCACCAGACCCAGGGGCTCATGCCGCTCCACGGCTGCCGCTAAATCTTCCCACTGTTCGACCTGAGCGAGGGCCACATCCCAAGCAATGGCTTCCTGGGACAGGGCCTGCCATAGAGTTGCATCCTGCGTGAGCACCAGACAGTTCCCAATGGTGGGCATCGGAGACTCGCTGAGGGTGATGCAGGGAGTGACGGCCGCTTCCAGGAGCTGCCGCACCGTGGCCAACTGCTCTGATAATGGCTCTAGCACGGGGGAATCCAGAACATGCTGAGACGATGTAGCCCAAAGCTGATCGAGCTCCTTCTGGACTTGTGCTGCCAACTCGGAGGCTTGATGGAGACCAAAGGTGCCTAGTCCGCCTTTGAGGGAATGGAGATTACGCCGGGCTTGTTGATAGATGTCTTCAGATAGGGGGAGATTGCTCTGGGCCGAGGCGATCGCGCTCTCAGCCTGGGTCAGCTTTTCCAAATATTGTTGCCGAGCCATGACCCAGACTTGACGAAGGGCAGCCGCGGAGGTTTCCGTTACTGTTTTGGCAAGGGGGGTTGCTGGTCGGACGGCTGCTGAATGAGAGGAGGATGCTGCTGCACGAGAGGATGCCGTGATCGGGGGGGCAGGACTGGTCAGCGTTCCCATACCCGCTCTGGCGGGAGCCTGATTGGGCAAAGGATGAGCCGATAATGACTGGGGAGATCCGACGGTTGGGGACGAAGGCATCCGTTGCGAGAGCGCGTGGGAATCCGAGTGAACCGTAGAACGCGATGGCCCTAGAGAGTCGTCAGCGGTGTCTACCCGTATCTTGCGGTCTGGAGCAGCCTTGAGACGATAGCCCAACCCATAAATTGTCTCCAGCATGTCCTCAACCCCTGCCCGCCGCAGCTTGCTCCGCAGGGTTTTGATATGGGCACGCACTGCATTATCTGACGGTGCATCTTCAAAATCCCACAGAGAATCCAGCAGAGCCCCCGTATTGAAAATGCGTTGGGGATGGCGCAGAAAGAGCTCTAAAATGCCGTATTCCTTGGCTGTGAGCTGGAGAGGATCCCCCTGGCAAAAGACCTCACAGGACTTGGGATCCAAACAGACGTCTCCCCAGGTCAGTAAAGGCGTTGCAACGTCTTTGCCTCGGCGCAAGAGGGCCCGAATCCGAGCGAGAAGCTCCCCAAAATCGAAGGGTTTGACCAGATAATCATCGGCTCCAGAATCCAGCCCGTGAATCTTGCTGGACTGGGCTTCATTGGCCGTCATCAACAAAATGGGAGTCAGATCTCCCTTGGCCCGCAGCCGCTGACAAAAGCTGAGGCCATCCAGCCGCGGCAACATCCAATCCAGCAGGATTAAGTCATATTCAAAAGCGTCAGCCAGGTCCCACCCCGCCTGGCCATCACTGGCTAAATCAAGCTGATAATACCGTTCTGTCAGCGACTTTCGCAGCAGAGCCGCCAAAGCCTCATCATCTTCAACGACTAGAAGTTTCACGATGGCCGAGGCTATAGACTAATTTAATTATTAGTCCTGCTGACTCTTTTCGCTGGTTTTACATTGCGCTACAAAAAATAATGTAAAGATAAATTAAGCTGTCGCAGCGGTTGTTGTTGCAAGAGAGCTCTGGGGCTAGCAAGGATTCTGTTATCCTCGGGAACAGGCATTGGGGCTCTCGCCGATGGAACGCTCGATTTTATTGGTAGATGGTGATCCTGTTCAGGCGCGACTAATTGCTGACGCTCTAGCAGCGCGTACCTCTCATCATGTGTTTTGTGTCGAACATGCAGATGCGGCGTTGGATTTTCTCCAAAGGCAGGGGGACTTTGGGCACTCTCCCCGTCCTGATTTGATCCTTTTGGATGTGCAATTGCCGGACGGTCGAGGTCGTGAACTCTTGACCTTCATTAAGGCCAATCCCCGGTTCAAGAGAATCCCCGTTGTGGTTTTTTCCCCCTCCGATGAGCCAGAAGATATTTTTCAAAGCTATTCCAGCCAGGGAAATTGTTATGTGATCAAATCCCAAGACGTATCCCAGCTGCCTCGATTGGTCGAGCAAATTGAATTGTTCTGGCTCGGGATTGTGACGTTACCTCGATAGTCATGACTCTGAGCAATGTTAATCAAAGTCTAAAAACATAGATATTTCTTGATGTCAGTAATGTTCTAATCCGCTTTGATAATAAAGACACCGATTGCCGAGGCCTGCCCCTTTTCTGTGATGGTTCTGTGATTGGATGGGGTCACTCTCTGGCCGGCTTTGGCCAGCATCAAGGCTAAATTCTTGCTGAATCCTTTATGGAGAACGGGCCCTATGAATCTTGACTTTGAAGCCCCAATTGCAGATATTAATCGGCTGAAACAGCCTTCGATTCATACCCTGCCTCAGGTTCAGGCCTACGGCGTGTTGTTGGTTCTCCAGGAATCGGACCTGAGGATTTTGCAGGTGAGTCGCAATGCCCATCAGCTGTTGGGTATCCCTGCGGAGGATGTCCTTGGCAAAACGCTGGACGATCTGCTGGATACGTTTCAGGTCGATCGCATTCGCCCGAGCCTTGCCGAAGCCAATCTAGATGTTTTGAATCCCACAAAGGTTTGGGTCCGCGCCCGAGGGGATGACTACGGTGTGTTTGATGCCGTTTTTCACCGCACAGCCGATGGCTTGTTGGTGATTGAACTGGAGCCTGCTCTGGACCGTGAGAACGTCCCGTTCCTGAGCTTTTATTACCTGGCTCGGGCGTCCATTGGTCAGCTCGATGGCGCGGCGAAGCTAGAGGATTTTTGCCAGGTGATTGTGCAGGAAGTTCGTAAGATAACGGACTTCGATCGCATCATGCTCTATCGCTTTGATGACGATGGCCATGGGGAGGTCATTGCCGAGGATAAGGTAGAAGAAATGGACTCCTATATGGGGTTGCATTTCCCCGAGTCTGACATTCCCAAACCGGCCCGTAAGCTATTTCTGTCGAACTGGATTCGCATTATTCCAGATGCTCATGCAACCCCAGTTCCGCTCTATCCTGAAACAAATCCGCAGACTCACCATCCCGTTGACCTGACCCTGTCGATTTTGCGCAGTCCCCATACGTGCCATCGGGAGTATCTCCACAACATGGGCGTCAATGCTTCGTTGACGATTTCCCTGATGAAGGATGGCAAGCTCTGGGGGCTGATTGCTTGTCACCATCGCACGCCTAAATTCGTTCCCTACGAGCTGCGGCGGGCCTGCGAGTTTTTAGGACGATTGATCTTTTCGGAGATTTCAACGCGGGAAGAGGAAGCTGACTACGATTACCAGATCAAGTTGGCCCAGGTGCAGTCCGTGCTGATTGAGAAAATGTCCAAGGCGGAGCATTTCGTCCAAGGTTTGACCCAAGACGATCCCAATTTGTTGGATTTGGTCAATGCCCAGGGCGCGGCGATTTGTTTAGGGGGGCAATGGACAACCATGGGCCGCACGCCTCCCGATGCGGAGTTAGATTATCTGGTCCAGTGGTTGGCGAAGCATCATGTCGTCAATGCTGAAACGAGCGAAATTTTCCAAACCGATTCCCTGCCGCTGCTGTATTCAGAAGCCGAGCGCTTTAAGGAGATGGCCAGTGGTTTGCTGGCGATTCCCATTGCGAAGCACAGCTATGTCCTTTGGTTTCGGGCAGAGGTACTCCAGAGTGTGAACTGGGGGGGCGATCCGAATGAGGCCTATGAGCTCTACCAGTCGGAAGGGGATTTGCAGCTCTGTCCCCGCAAGTCCTTTGACTTGTGGAAGGAGACGGTGCGGCTCAAGTCTTTGCCTTGGAAGTCGGTGGAGGTGGCCGCAGCTTTAGAGTTGCGTAAGGCGATCGTCAATATTGTGCTGCGCCAGGCGGAGGAGTTGGCGGTGCTGGCACAGGATTTGCAGCGATCGAATGCGGAACTGAAGAAGTTTGCCTATGTGGCCTCCCATGATTTGCAGGAGCCGTTGAATCAGGTGGCGAATTTTGTTCAGCTCCTGGAGATGCGCTATGACGCCAAGTTGGACCAAGATGCCAAGGAATTCATCGGTTTTGCAGTCGAAGGCGTCAGTTTGATGCAAACCCTGATTGATGATGTCTTGGCCTATTCCAAGGTCGATTTGCAGGGCACCAAGTGGGAGCTGACCCCTGTGGAGGATGCACTCCAACGCGCGTTGGGGAATTTGGGACGGCGCATTACAGAAACGGGGGCACAGATTACCTGTGATCCGATGCCTAGCATCGTGTCGGAAAACACCCAGCTGATGCAGCTTTTCCAAAATTTGGTGGGGAATGCCATCAAGTTCCGTCGCTCCGATGAAATCCCCCATATTCATGTGGGGGCAAAGCGTCAGGAAGATGCCTGGGAATTCTCGGTGCGAGACAACGGCATTGGGATTGATCCTCAGTTTGCCGATCGCATTTTTGTGATTTTCCAGCGGTTGCACACGCGAGATGAATATTCTGGGTCTGGCATGGGCTTGGCCATCTGTAAGAAGATTGTGGAATGTCATCGGGGGCAAATTTGGCTGGAGTCTGCCCTGGGGGAGGGGAGTACATTCTATTTTTCGATTCCGGTAGGAGGTCGCGATCGCCACCATGGCAGCGAACGAAAAACGAAAAACTATCTTCTTGGTTGAAGATAACCGGGGCGACATTCGGCTCATCCAAGAAGCGCTCAAGAGCACGGGCGTGGATTGTGAGGTGGCGGTCGCCCGCGATGGCATGGAGGCGATGGCTTACCTGCGTCAGGAGGGAGACTTTTCCGCTGCCGTCCGTCCGGATCTGATTCTGCTGGACCTCAATTTACCGAAAAAAGATGGGCGGGAGGTGCTGGCGGATATCAAATCAGATCCCGAATTGATGTATATTCCAGTGGTTGTCTTGACAACCTCTCGCAATGAGGACGATATTTCCCAAAGCTATGACCTGCATGTCAATTGCTTTATATCCAAGTCACGCAATCTAGCCCAGCTGTTTGCGATCGTTCAGGGGATTGAGAAGTTTTGGCTGAACACGGCGACCCTTCCATCGGTGTTCTAAATCGAGCGCTTCCTTGGGTGAAACAGATCCTGCTGATTGAGGACAATGCCATCGAACTGCGTCTGCTTCAGGAGGTCCTGAAGGGCAGTATTTTGCACCGTTGCGAGCTAACGGCGGTGCAGCGACTGAGGGATGGGATCGCACTGCTCGAAACCCAAACGTTTGATCTGATCCTGCTCGATTTGAGCTTGCCGGATAGTGTGGGCCTGACCTCGTTGGATCGGTTGCTGGCGATCGCGCCCCAGCTCCCGATTGTGGTGCTGACCAACACCGATGACGATGAACTCGCCCTAGAGGCTGTACGCCACGGTGCCCAGGATTACTTGGTCAAGCGCCACATGAATCAAGATAGTTTGGTGCGGTCGATCCGTTATGCCATTGAGCGCAAGCAAGGGTCGGAGGCGTTACGGGAAGCCAATGAAGTCCTAGAGTTGCGTGTGCAGGAACGGACTGCGGCCCTGGAGTCTGCCAACCGAGAACTGACGGCAGAAATTGAGCGGCGGCAGCAGATGCAGGCCCAATTTTTGCAAGCCCAGCGCCTGGAAAGCCTGGGAACGTTGGCCAGTGGCATTGCCCACGACCTCAATAATATCTTGACGCCCATTCTGGGCGTTTCAAAGTTATTGCCTACGCAGCTTGTCTCTCTAGACGAACCGTCGCAGGCTCAAACAAGGCAGATGCTGACGTTGCTGGAATCGAGTGCCAATCGGGGTGCGGCCCTCGTTAAGCAAATTCTTTCCTTTGCCCATGGGATAGAAGGCGAGCAGACCGATCTACATCTCAAGCCCCTACTGTTGGAGATTGAACAGATTATTCAGCAAACCCTGCCCAAGTCCATTAGTTTTGTGCGCAATGTGCCGATGGATCTCTGGACGGTCTTGGCGGATGCGACGCAGATTCATCAGGTGGTGATGAATCTCTGTGTCAATGCCCGGGATGCCATGCCCGAGGGGGGAATGCTGACGCTGCATATTGAGAATTGTTCGCTGACGCCAGCGGAGACGCAGATTCATCTGGATGCGAAGGTGGGACCCTATGTGCGTTTGACGGTGGCGGACACCGGGACAGGGATGACGCCGGAGGTGCTGGACCGAATTTTTGATCCCTTTTTTACGACTAAGCCGGTGGGCAAAGGCACGGGGCTTGGCCTCTCGGCAGTGTTAGGGATTGTCAAACGGCACGGGGGCTTTTTGGATGTGCAGACGGTATTGGGCAAGGGCAGCCAGTTTCGTATGTTTTTACCGGCTCAGCAGACCCCGTCTGTGCCCACGGTGCCTTCCCCAGAAGACTTTGATGGTCAAGGGGCATTAATTTTGGTGGTGGATGATGAGGCTGCAATTCGCTCGGTGCTCCAGACTGCGTTGGAGCAGTACAACTACCGGGTGATGACGGCTTGCAATGGGATGGAGGCGAGTGTTTGTTTTGAGCATCATCCTGAAATTCAGGGGGTTCTGATGGATTTGATGATGCCGGAGATGGATGGCTTTTCATCCATCTCTGCGCTACGACAGATGCGTCATGACCTTTATATTGTGGCGATGACGGGCTTGCCTTCGGCAGAGGTGATTGTACAACTGAGGCAGCAGGATGTTTATACCTGCTTGAGTAAGCCTTTCAGCGTTCCAGAGCTATTGCACAGTTTTCAGGCGTTGTCGGCTTCTCCACTATCGGAGCATTTCTAGCACGAGGGGTAATGTCACTAGGCTCATGAGTGTTGACAGGACGACGGTGCGGGCGACGCGGGCTGTGTCACCGCCCAGTTCACTCACCCAGATGACGGAGCTGACGGCCACGGGCATGGCGGCTTGGATGACGAGTACCTGGAGGTCGAGGCCCTTGAGACCCAGGGTGTTGCCGATGGCGTAGGCGATCGCAGGTGAGACAAATAGTCGCAAGCTCGCGGCGAAAAATTCATGGAATCCAAAGGCGAAGGGGGTTTGGGAGAGCTGAATGCCGAGGGTGAGCAGGGCCACGGGGATGGCGGCGGCGGCCAGGAGACTAACACTGCGATCGAGTGCTTGGGGCAGTTGCAGAGCGAACCCCTGCAGTGCAAGGCCGCCCAGGGTGGCCCAAATCATGGGCAGTCGCAAGGTAAATCGGATGCCTGCTCGTAGACCTTCTCCCTTCAGCACCATGGGGCCGAAGCTGGCGATTAAGGTGGCTGAGGTGATCATGTAAATAATCGCCCGCTCTAGCGCTGCGATGCCCAAAGCAAATTCGGTGAAGGGTAGGCCCATGTTGCCGGTATTGCTAAACAGGATGATGGCAATGAGGCTTTTGCGTTCGTTGGGGGAATAGTTCAGCAGTCGTCCGGCGGCGATCGCCACCCCATACAACAGCATCCAGTGGAGCAGCATGGCCATGATAATGCCGATGGCGCTTTGCACGGCTAGGGTTGAGTGGCTGAGGCTGTGGAAGACCAGGGCCGGAAACAGAATGTAGAGCGTCAGTTTGGCGAGGGGTCTGCTGTCGGGGATGAGGGTTTGGCCGACGAGGACTCCGGTTAGGGCGACGAGGGTGATGGGCAGGATGGCTGAAATGAGGACGCTCATGGGGGATTCGCTGCGGACGAACCTTGCCACAGTAGCAGGCGGGTTGGGGTGAATTGGCGGGTTGGGGCGAATTAAGGATCTCTGCGTTTGAGGACGGGGGTGAGGTGTTCGGGGATGCCTTGGAGCTGGATGGCGTTGCAGCCGAGTTTGAAGGCGGTTTCGATGGGTTGGCCTGCGAGGAGGCCGTCGTAGAAGCCGATGGAGAATTCGATGGCGGCACGGTCTCCGATGGCTTTGCTCATGCCGATGACGTAGGGGATGTGTTGGACGATGGCGTTGGCTTGGGTTTCGGAGTAGCAGGCGTTGAGGACGAGGCAGTCAATATCGTTGGCGAAGATTTCGAAGAGGCTGGCGATCGCTTGACAAAATATTCTCAAAACGAAAACATTGGCTAAAGGCATATGCATCAACATGCGCGTAATCAGCCGCAGAATCCTGCGGGACGAGAGTGAGATGAATTTAGTGTAAGGAGTTGCGTGCTCAATACTTGAAGCGCTCTGGAAACAGAATAGCAAAATGTGAAAGCGCTGCTTTCCAATTCGCAATGGGTCGTTTCCAGCGTTTAGAAATGTTGTTCATCGCCAGGTACATCAGTTTGAAAACGGACTCTTCGTCCGGGAAAACGGCCTTGGTCTTAATCACCTTACGCAGACTGCGATTGAGCGATTCAATCGCGTTGGTGGTGTAGATGACTTTGCGGATCGCCATCGGGTAATCAAAAATCGGGATGATATTCTCCCAGTTGCGCACCCAGATGGGGCTGATTCCCGGATATTTCTCATCCCAGGTCTCAGAGAATTCATCCAAGGCCGCTTCCGCTTCCTCAAGGGT
>CALIJJ010000142.1 GCA_938017515.1 uncultured Pseudanabaenaceae cyanobacterium | reverse complement strand
GATGTTGCGGCTGTTGAGACCTTGCTCTAGGCGGTTATAACCAGGGATGCCGTCAATCTGGCCTCGGTAGGCTTGCTCAGCGAGACCGGAAGGAGAAGCGAAAGCGGCGGAAGAGGCAAAGAGCGTGCCAGCGAAAGCGAGAGCGGAGAATGCGCGGGTGATGGATTTCATGATTGTGACTCCAGGAATGTGTGTGAGGAATGAGGAATTGAGAAGGTTATCAGGGCTCAAGGGTTGTGTGTCGAACTTAAGCCCTGGTTGCTGTGATGTTCTGGGGCTACTTCACATCAGCGATGACGCGGAGGTTGCTGCGGACAGAGGCGCGTAGTTCGGTGGTGGGTTCTTTGCCAGCGGCAGTGATGATGTCGTCGATGGAGATGTTGCGGCTGTTGTAACCCTGCTCCAGGCGCTGGTAACCGGGGATACCGTCGAGTTGACCGCGATAGGCTTGCTGTGCGATGTCAGCGGGGGAAGCGAAAGCGGAGGAAGCAGCGAGTACGGTACCGACGAAAGCGAAAGCGGAAACGGTGCGGGTGATGAAGGTCATGATTTTGGACTCCGGGGAATGAGTAACGGCTGTGCTCAAGGGTTGTTTGGGCCGCTGTGTTTTCTTCGATGTCTGTACTATGCAGGGCTTGTCTGAGTTCCCCTGGAGTCCTAGCTGAAGTGTTCTAGATGATTGGCTGAGATTTTGCTGAAATGACGAAATAACCGGCTTTGAGGCTGTTTCTCTAGGCATTTTGTGGGGGGATTTTGTGGGGGGTAGGACTTTCAGCCTGAGAGAATGAAGCGTCCCGTTATCCAGTGTCTGACCCCATGCGATTCAGCCTTCTGCTTCTCACCACCGTTCTCCCTGGTCTTGCAGCGACTGTTGTGAGCGGTTACTGGGTACTGGTGGACTGGGCTGCACTATCCGTTGCCCATGGGCAATTTGAGCAAATTGCCCAGGCGCCCGATCGCACGCTGGAAGACATCGCGATTGCCCAAGCCATCGAAAACCGTCACCGCATCAACTGCTTAGCCGAAGGCGTTGGCGTCTTGCTGGGCGGTATCTGGATGAGCATTGGCATCCATGGCATCTGCACGTTGCCCAAAAACACTGGCAATCGTCAGGAGTCTTGAGCTGATTCTTCTGGTTCTGCTGATTCTGCGGGTTCGGCTTCTGGCTGCTCTGATTCTGCGGTTGGACTCGGGCGGAGCTTGTCGAGTTCTTTTCTGGCTCTGACAGCAGGACGCTTTCTGCGCTCTAGGGTAAAAAGCTTGACGGCTTGTTCTAAATCCGCGATGGCTCCTGCTTCATCCCCTTGTTGTAGTCGCATCATTGCACGATTGCCGTGGGCTTCTGCATGGGCCGGATTGAGAGCAATGACGCGGCTGTAGTCTGCGATCGCCTTATCCACTTCATCAAGCTGGAGATAGCTGTTACCCCGGTTGTAATAGGCTTCTGGGATGGCCGGAACTAGGGTGAGGGCTTCGGTGAAGTCTGCAATCGCCAAATCATGTTTCTCTAGACCCGCATAGGCAATGCCTCTATTGACATAGGCTTCCGCAAAATCCGGTGTTTTGACGATGGTCTGGCTCAGTTTTTCGACCCCTTGACGATACTTGCCCCGTTTCACCAATGCCACCCCCTCGTCATAGGTTATTTGTGGATCGCGAAGCGTAGCGTTGATTGTACAACCGGATAGCGTTGCGCACAGCGCCAGGGAACTGAAGGAGAGAGCAAAGAAAGCACGCATCGGTTTCAGGTGAGTTGAAACATCGGAATGAGACTGCCAACCTATCCTAAAGCTTGTGTTTCTGAAATGTGAGTACCTGAAGCGTGAGTAGCGGAAGCGTAAATAACTAAAACGTGAGTACCTGAAAGATGAACCAACGCACCGGGTATTTCCAACAGGGATATTGTCCCCATAAGCCCGACATGGTAAAACGCTCGAGGTCTCACTTTATAGGGTTGAAGCGCTCGCTAGGATTACATCCAGGGATCCAACGTCATTTCGGGACCGAATTTCGGAACTGGATTTCGGGACTAAATTTCGCGACGGTATAGAGGCAATCTGGCAATTCTTGGCACTTAGGTCTACCCACTGAGGAGCTGAGGCATTACCCTAGAGAAGAATCGAAACAATCTGCAACAATTCTTTTCCCGCTTTCTGGGCTCGCTTTCTCGCTCTGGTATGGGCGTTTATGGGATGGCGAGTGCTGTTGCGAATCGCTGTTCTAAACCAACATAGCCTTCCTGACGCTTATGCTTCGCCTCGAACATATCAAGATGATCTACCCCACTGGGGAGGTTCTGCGGGACGTGAACTGGGAGGTGAAAGCAGGCGATCGCATTGGCCTTGTCGGGGTCAACGGTGCCGGAAAGTCCACCCAGCTCAAAATCATTGCCGGGGAAATTGAGCCCACCGCAGGTCAAGTGGTCAAGCCCAACGGCTTTAACATCGCTTACCTCAGCCAAGAATTTGACGTTGATACGACCCGAACGGTCCGTGAGGAGCTGTTCCGTGCCTTCCGCGAAGCCAACGCGGTCCACGAGAATCTGCTAGATGTTCAGCACAAGATGGAGCAGGCGGACCCCGACGAGCTAGACAAGCTGCTCAAAAAGATGGACCGCTACCAGCGCCAATTCGAAGGCATGAATGGCTATGAGCTGGAGTCCCAGGTCGAGAAGCTGCTGCCGGAATTGGGCTTTGAGGATGAGGATGGCGATCGCCTCGTCAAAGCCTTCAGCGGTGGCTGGCAGATGCGCATGGGCCTCGGCAAGATCATGCTCCAGGACCCCGATCTGCTGCTCTTGGACGAGCCGACGAACCACCTCGACCTGGAAACCATTGAATGGCTGGAGGATTACCTCAAGGGCCTGACGACGCCCATGGTCATCGTGTCCCATGACCGAGAATTCCTCGATCGCCTCTGTACACAGATTGTTGAAACTGAGCGCGGGGTCTCGGCGACCTACCTGGGCAACTATTCCCAGTACCTGGAGCAAAAGGCATTTAATAAGCAGGCGCAGCTCTCTGCCTTTGAGCGTCAGAAAAAGGAGCTGGATAAGCAGCAAGCCTTTGTTGAGAAGTTCCGGGCCAGTGCCACCCGCAGTACCCAGGCGAAAAGTCGCGAGAAGCAGCTCGACAAAATCGAACGCATCGAAGCCCCCGATTCGGATATGCGGGGACTCAAGTTCCGTTTCCCGCCAGCGCCTCGCAGTGGACGAGAAGTCGTCGTCATTAATGATTTGACACACACCTACGGTGAGAAGGTGCTGTTTTTGGGGGCAGATGCGCTGATTGAGCGGGGCGATCGCATCGCGATCCTTGGCCCCAATGGCGCGGGAAAGTCCACCCTGCTGCGATTCATCGCGGGAACCGAGAAGCCTGAGGACGGGAGTGTCACTCAAGGTGAGCACAACGTGATTCCTGGCTACTTTGAGCAGAACCAGGCCGAAGCGCTGGACCTGAGCAAAACGGTCATGGGCACGATCCACGATGAAGTACCCGATTGGGAGAACCGTGAAGTGCGGACGCTGCTGGGGCAGTTTCTCTTTAGCGGTGAGATGGTGTTCAAAAAGGTGGATGCCCTTAGCGGTGGCGAGAAAGCTAGACTTGCCCTGGCTAAGATGCTGTTGCAACCCGTCAACCTGCTGATGCTGGACGAGCCGACCAACCACCTGGATATTCCAGCGAAAGAAATGCTGGAGAACGCGCTCAAAAATTACGATGGTACGTCGATCATCGTCTCCCACGATCGCTATTTCATCTCCCAGGTTGCGACCAAAATTCTCGAAATCCGCGATGGTGAGCTGCGTCTCTTCCGTGGGGACTATCGCTACTACCTAGATAAGATTGAGGAAGAGAAGGAAAAGGCTCGCCTAGCCAAGATTGAGGCCGAGAAGGCCGAGAAGGCTGCTGCGAATAAAGTGAAACGCATGGCGAAGGAGAAGGAGCGCAAGGCTGCGAAGAAGGCTGCAAAATAGGCCAGAATTAACGATTCTTTTTTCAGGCTGTATGGCTCATGTCATACAGCCTTTTTTTGTTTTTCGATTCGATATTGGTACCTGGTTTAAGCTTTGAAGATAGGAATCTCTGACTAGACTTTGGAGTCAGTAAAGTCTGTTTAAAGTGTTCCTGCGTAATTTGTCTAGTTTGAATTTTTGCTTTAGGAATGATATCGATAGAATCACTGAAAGCCTAGCCATATTTGGGTTTTAGGGTCTCTTCGATTCTTGTATTTAAATCAGTATTATGCGTTCTTTAATTTAATTTAAGTTACTCAAGGCTGGTACTATCCGTTTGTCACATCAGTGATTTCTCGCATGATTCAGGTATGAATTTCTCGGCTAAAGAATTCTGCTCATGCGAGCACAACGCATCGAATGATCTACCGCTCTTGTTTAGGTGCATGACTCACTGATTTGGAGTGAGAGCCTAATCAAGTTGCCTATGAGTTGGGAGTGACATGGGGTTGGTGTATCAACCGTGTTCTCTTCTCAGTGTTATTTGAAAATGACCAGCTACAATCCTCGGATTACCAGTAACGGCGGCGGCCACGAAGCTCATATTTCTATCAATGAGAATACTCGCTTCGTAACAGACGTTGAAACCTATGACACAGTAAGTTCAGAAGCAAATGGACGCTTGCGCTACAGCATTATTGGCGGCTCCGATGCTCATTTGTTTGAGATTAATCACTCGAATGGACAGCTTCAGTTCAAGCAGGCTCCAGATTTTGAAAATCCTCAGGACCATGGACGTAACAATGTTTATGATGTCCGGATTCAAGTCAAAGATGGAGGGGGCTACACAGATACACAACGCCTCTATATTAAAGTTCAGGATTCTGCTGAGAACAGCCGTCCGGCACTCATTCCAGGGGAAGGTAGCGAGTTTCATGTGAACGAAGGGGATGTCTTCGTTGCAGATATTAATGCCAACGACGACAGCAGCAGCGAAGGCAATGGTTTGACCTATGCGATCGCAGGCGGCATTGACGCGGGAGCCTTTGACATTGACAGTCAAACCGGTGAACTGACTTTCAAAGACGCTCCGGATTTTGAAGCACCTGTTGATGCGGATGGAGACAATCAGTATCACGTCAAAGTCAAGGTGACGGATGCTAACGGTGCGAGTGATACCGACTCCTATCGGGTCAATGTTAAGGACCAAGCAGAGAACGCAGCACCCAATGCCCAGGATGATGATGCCTTCACCAATGAAGGAGAATCCGTCGATATCAACGTTCTGAGTAACGACAGCGACCCCGACGGTGATGCAATTTTTGTTTCTTCTTTGGACGATGCATCCAACGGCATCGTTGAGCTGAACAACGATGGCACGGTGACCTACAGTCCTGATGCTGGCTTTGTTGGACAAGATTCCTTCAACTACCACATCACCGATGGCAATGGTGAGGTCAGTGATGCAACTGTGTTTGTGAACGTTGCAGATGTTAATGATGTGCCGATCGCCCAGGATGACGAGGTTTTCATCAATCAAGATGAGTCGATCGATATCGATGTCCTGAACAACGACAGTGACCCCGATGGCGATGACATTGCTATCTCCTCCTTGGAGCAAGCTGCCAACGGTACCGTGCTCATCAATGGGGATGGCACCATCTCCTACCGACCCAACAACGGCTTTGTGGGACAAGATTCCTTCACCTATCACATCACGGATGATAGCGGTGAAGTTAGTGATGCAACTGTTGTCGTGAACGTTGCCAACGTCAACGATGCACCCGTCGCTCAAGATGACTTTGCGGTCACAGACGAGAACCAATCCATCGACATTGATGTTCTGGCCAACGACGCTGACCCTGACGGAGATGCCGTCTCTGTCTCTTCTCTGGAAGATGCTGCCAATGGCACGGTTGCACTGAATGATGACGGTACCATCTCCTACACCCCTAACGATGGGTTTGTGGGCACCGATGTGTTCAACTACCACATCACCGACGGCAATGGTGAGGTCAGTGACGCCACCGTTCGAGTCGAAGTCTCTGATGTCAATGGTCGTCCCGATGCGATCGATGACGCTGCAACGGTTGCCCCGGGGGAGATGGTCACCATTAACGTGTTGGGCAACGACACAGACCCCGATGGCGACACGCTCTCTATCATCGACATCATGGGAACCGGCCCCGTCAATGGTACGGCCGAAATCATTGATGGCCAAATCAAGTACACTGCTAACCCTGGTTTTGAAGGGAACGACACCTTTGCTTACCAGATCACCGATGGCAACGGTGGTACGGATATTGCTCAGGTGGTGATCAACGTTGAGCAGGGCAATCGTGCTCCCCTCGCCGAAGATGACAACGCTTCAACGGTTGAAGGTGAAACCGTTACCATTCAGGTTTTGAATAACGACAGCGACCCTGATGGCGATGATATTGCTATCTCCTCCTTGGAGCAGGCCGCGAATGGCACGGTTGAGCTGAATAACGACGGCACCATCTCCTATACCCCCAACGACGGGTTTGTGGGCAATGATGTTTTCACCTACCACATCACCGATGACAACGGCACCGTCAGCGATGCCCAAGTCTTCGTCACCGTGGAAGCAGGTGAGCCCGTTGATCCGGAAACTGCGGTGATTGGTAACCGTGTCTTCCTTGATGCTAACCAAAATGGCATTCAGGATGCAGGTGAGTCCGGTGTAGACGGCGTTCATGTCACCCTGGCGGGGGCAGGGGCAGACGGCACCTTCGGTACAGGCGATGACGTGATTCGCCGTCAGGACACCAGCAACGGTGGTTACTATGGCTTTGGCAATCTCGCCACTGGTGAGTACAAGGTGGGCTTCAGCAAGCTACCTGATGGCCTGGGCTTCACCGATGCCAACATTGGCATCAACGAAAACGTTGACTCCGATGCAGATCCCAGTACAGGGGTGACCGGGGTGATTAACTTAGCTCCAGGTCAGGTGAATACCAGCGTTGATGCAGGTTTGGTGGAACAGTTCACCAACAGTGCACCTGAGGCCCAGGACGATAATGCATCCACGATCGAAGGACAGAGCATTGATATCAATGTGCTGGCCAATGACAGCGACCCCGATGGTGATGCGATTTCTGTTTCCTCTCTGGAGCAGGCTGCCAATGGCAGTGTGACGCTCAATAACGATGGCACGATCGCCTACACGCCTGATGCGGGCTTTGTGGGTACCGATGTGTTCAACTACCACATCACCGATGGCAACGGCACCGTCAGCGATGCCCAGGTCTTCGTCACGGTTGATGCGGCTGAACCCGTTGACCCCAAGACTGGTTTTATCGGCAACCGTGTCTTCTTCGATGAAAATGCCAACGGCATCTTGGATAATGGCGAAGGTGGTTTTGGTGGTGTGCGCGTCACCCTGACAGGTGCGGGCCAAGATGGCGTTATCGGTACAGGTGACGACGTGACTGTCGGTAGCCAAGTCGTCGGCGACAACGGCTTCTATGGCTTTGGCAATCTTGCGGGGGGAGCCTATAAGGCCACCTTCAGCGACCTACCGATTGGCGTTGCGTTCACGGGTGCCAATATCGGCGGCGATGAGCACCTGGATTCTGATGCTGACCCTGCGACAGGAATGACTGGCGTCATTAACCTGGCTCCTGGGGAGTTCCTGGCTAATGTTGATGCCGGTGTCGTGACACAAGATGTTGTTGACCCCAAAACTGGTTTTATCGGCAACCGTGTCTTTTCCGATGACAATGGCAACGGCATCCATGACAACGGCGAAGAAGGCTTCGGCGGTGTTCGTGTCACGCTCACCGGCGCGGGCCAAGATGGCAGCATTGGTACCGCTGATGACGTTACCGTGGGTAGCCAGGTGGTTGGCGATAGTGGTTACTACGGCTTCAGCAACTTGGCTGCGGGCAACTACAAAGTGACCTTCAGCGAGATTGCCCCGGGTTTCGGCCTGACCGACGCTAATGTGGGTGGCAATGATGTCATCGATTCTGATGCTGACCCCATGTCCGGTATGACGGGCGTGATTGCTCTGGCCCCGGCTGAGTTCAAACCGACTGTTGATGCTGGGATCGTGAAGCTACAGGGAGGTGGCAAGCTCGAAATCTTTGGCACCGAGAAGGCTGATTGGCCGCTGCAAGGTACGGATGGCGACGACTCCATCTTCGGCCTGGGTGGCAATGATAAGCTCGAAGGTTTCGCTGGCAATGATCACCTGAGCGGCGGCACTGGCAATGACCACTTGCTGGGGGGGCAGGGTGATGATGCACTCATCGGGACGGATGACATTGCTCTTGGTGTGAACGAAGTGGATACGCTGACCGGTGGTGCGGGTCGCGATCGCTTCATCCTCGCCAACAACGATACCTCCTACTACTTCAATGATGAGTGGGGTGGTTTTGCTATCGTCACCGACTTCACCGTTGGCGAAGACGTTGTGGTGCTCCACGGCCCCGCTGACCAGTACTTCCTGGAAGTGGATCAGACCCAGGGGATTACCAACCTCTTCTGTAAGGCTGATGGTTCTGATAAGAACCGGGATGCGATCGCCATCTTCCAGAACAATACTAATCTGGACCTCTCTAGCTCCAGCTTTGAGTTTATTGGCTAGAACCAGCCAGGATTAACAGTACTCCACGTACTCACGAATCATCACTCTCTGTCGTTCTATTTCAGAGAAATTAGACCAATTGCCGAAGGGGTTTCTTAGCATAATTCCTTCGGTTTTCTTCTTTAGATAACAATGCTAATAATTGATCATTCTCTGAAGATATTTTCTTCTGCAAAGAAGACTAATTCAAGATGTTAGCTTTAGGTGGGTGCTGAAATCTTGTTGTTTCTAAACACAAAAAATGGGCACTAATTTATTGCTGACATCTGTCTCTATCGATTCTAATGCAGATGGTAGGCCTGATGATATTACGACTTTTACCTATGATGCCAACGGCAATCAGTTGACTCAGTCTTTTGACACGAATGGGGATGGTACTCTTGATAGAGTTCTTACTTTTGATGCCAATGGAAATCAGTTGACTGGGTCTCGTGACGATGATGGAGATGGAAATCCTGATTTCATCCAGACTTCCACCTATGATGCCAACGGCAATCGATTGACTCAGTCTTTTGACACGAATGGAGATGGTACGCCTGAAATTTTTTCTAGTTTCACCTATGATGCCAATGGCAATCTGTTAGCTGATTCGTCTGACAGTGATGGGGACGGTATTCCTGATAGTGTTAGCAATCTTACCTATGATGCTAATGGCAATCTATTGACTATTTTGGGTGACTCTAATGCAGATGGTACGCCTGATTTTATCCAGATTTCCACTTATGATGCTAATGACAATTTGTTAACTCAGTCTGTTGATCTCAATGGAGATGGCACACCTGAATTCTTTTCAAATTTTACTTACATCTTTGATGCTAACGGCAATGTGTTAATGAAGTCTGAGGACTTCGATGGGGATAGCCTACCTGATAGGATTGAGAGTTTTGATGCTAATGGCAATCTGTTAACGAAGTCTGAAGACCGAAATGGAGACAATAGGCCGGATTTTATCGATACTTTTACCTATGATGCCAATGGCAATATCTTAACTGAGTCTTTTGACCTACAAGGAGATGGCGTACCTGAGAGGTCGAAGACTTTCACCTATGACGCTAATGACAATGTGTTAACTCAGTCTGAAGACCAAAATGGAGATGGTACACCTGAGATATCGACAAGTTTTACCTATGATGCCAGTGGCAATCTATTAACTGAGTTTGAAGAATTCACTAATGGGAGACCTGGAAATATTCGGACTTTCACCTATGATGCCAATGGCAATCTGTTAACTGAGTCTTTTGACTTTGGTGCAGATGGTACGCCTAATTCTATCGAGAGCTTCACCTATGATGCCAATGGCAATCTGTTAACTGAGACTGTTGACTTTGGTGCAGATGGTGCACTTGAGAGTATTACGACATACACTTATACAGCTGTTTCTCCCCAGGGAAACCGTTCACCATATGCCATTGATGACAGTGCTAGCACGATCGTTGGTAACACCGTTACCATCAACGTACTGGGCAACGACAGCGACCCCGATGGTGACGCTCTCTCCCTCTCTTCTTTGAACGCTCAGCCCATCGCTTCTGGTCAAACGATTGACACAACCAATGGTTCTGTAACACTGCGCCCCGACGGTCAGCTGAGTTTTGCTCCCAATGCTGGCTTTGTGGGCAACGAAACCTTCTCTTACCAGGTTGATGATGGTAATGGCGGTGAAGATACCGCCCAGGTTCAGGTGGCGGTGAATGCTGCGGTTGATCCCAAGACAGGCTTTATCGGTAACCGTGTCTTCTTTGATCAGAATGCCAACGGCATCCATGACAATGGCGAAGGCGGCTTCGGCGGTGTGCGCGTCACCCTGACCGAGGCAGGTCAAGATGGTGTTGTTGGTACAAATGATGACGTTACTGTTGGCAGTCAAGTCACCGGAAGCAATGGTTTCTACGGCTTTGGTTACTTAGCGACTGGTGACTACCAAGTAACCTTTAGCGACCTGGCAAACGGCTTAGCTCTGACCAGCGCCAATGTTGGCGGAAATGATGCGACTGACTCCGATGCCGACCCGACCTCTGGCATGACGGGCGTGATTTCTCTTGCCCCGGCTGAGTTCAACAGCACTGTAGATGCTGGCGTTGTGCTGCAGACCCCTGGGGATCCGAAGACGGGCTTCATCGGCAACCGTATCTTCTTTGATGAGAATGCCAACGGCGTTCTGGACAACGGTGAAGGTGGTTTCAGTGGTGTACGCGTCACTCTCACAGGGGCAGGGCAGGATGGCGTCATCGATACTGGCGATGACGTCATGGTTGGCAGTCAAATGGTGACCAATGGCTATTACGGCTTTGGTAACTTGGCCGCTGGGGACTACAGCGTAACCTTTAGTGAGATTGCTCCAGGCTTTGGCCTGACAGCAGCGAATGCTGGTGGGGATGAGGCCCTAGATTCTGATGCCGACCCGATTTCTGGCATGACCGGCGTGATTACGTTGGCTCCTGCTGAATTCAACGCCAATGTGGATGCTGGTATTGTCAAGCTGCAAGGCGATAGCAAGAACGAGTTCTTTGGTACAGAGCAAGCCAATTGGCCCCTTCAGGGTACCAATGGGGACGACTCCATCTTTGGCTTGGGTGGCAATGACAAGCTCGAAGGACTCAGCGGTAACGATCACCTCATCGGCGGAACGGGCAATGACAACTTGTTGGGTGGTAATGGCGACGACACACTCATTGGCACGGACGATGTTGCGCTTGGCCAATATGAAGTGGATAACCTCACGGGTGGTGCTGGTGCCGATCGCTTTATCCTCAGCAACAACGACACCTCTTACTACTTCGGTGATGAGTGGGGTGGCTTTGCTCTTATCAATGACTTCACCGTGGGTGAGGACGTGGCCGTTCTCCATGGTCCTGCCGAGCAGTACGTTCTGGAAGTTGACTCGGTACGGGGGTCGACCAACCTCTACTGTTTGAGCGATGGCGCTGATAAGAACCGGGATGCGATCGCCATTTTCGAAGGCAATACCAACCTGGACTTGTCCAGCTCTAGCTTTGAGTTCATTGGCTAACCGCCAGCGTCACTCTGATGTATGAGCATTCCTTCTGATGGACACTTGAGTCTGTCAGAAGGAACCCGAAGCCCCAGGAAAATGTACATTTCCCTAGGGCTTCGTTGTACTTGCAAGATTGCTCTTATTTGACGTTGGCTTTCATACCCAACTGAGCCGCGTAGGCGATCGCCAAGGCATCCGCTGCATCGTCGGGTCTGGGTGGTGCGGGCAAATCAAACAAAAACGCCACGGAATGCTGGATTTCGTCCTTGGCAGCCCCGTACTTGGCCACGGCGGACTTCACCTGGGATTGGTGCAGAAAAATAGGGTTGGGTAAGCCGCAGTCACCCAGGGCCAGCTGAATCACGCCTAGGGCACGCAACACCTTGTTGGCGTTGGTGTTTTCCCGCGTGAAAAACGGCATTTCCATCGCCACCGCTTCGGGCTGCAGCATACCGCAGAGTTCGCAGATGTCGTCGTGGATTTGGCGCAGGCGAACGGAGATGGCTTCCCCTGCGGTGGTTTTGATCACGCCGTAGTCGAGGACCTCTTGGTCACGAATGGCAGCGTAACCAATGGAGGCGATCGCTGGATCAATGCCCAGGATCACCTTGCCCGTCAGGTCTTCAACGGTTAGATCCATTGATTAACCTAGTTTCTCTTCGAGTTGCTTTTGCGCCGTGGCGATCGCCTCGGGCAGTTTACTGGCATCGCGACCCCCCGCCTGGGCAAAGTTGGGCCGACCGCCGCCGCCGCCGCCGCAAATCTTGGCAATGCCGCCGATGAATTTACCGGCCTGGAGTCCCGCTTCGTTGACCGGCTTGGTAAAC
>CALIJJ010000141.1 GCA_938017515.1 uncultured Pseudanabaenaceae cyanobacterium | reverse complement strand
CGGGGGAGAGTTGGAAGAGCAAATTTTGCAGGCGCGTGCTTGGTCCTATTGGAACCCAGAGCGAAAGGATTGGGATGCACCGGGCCTTGGCAATACCTATGAGACGATTCGCCGAGACCAACTGCGCCGGATGGAGGCTATCCAGGATGCAATGCAACGCTACGTCCCAGACTCGGCGAAGCTCGGCACTGCGGAGCCAGTTGCGATGACCAAGCGGGAATCCGCGGCCCAGGATAACCACCCAGGGGCCTTTGATGTTGCAGCCGTGGCTGTTGGTGATGGTGTGGCTGGCGGTGATGAGGCCGATGCGGCACTGGCTGATGAAGCCCGAGCGAGTCAGATTATCTTGTTTGATTTGCTCTAGTGTCCAGTGCTCTGGCGTCTGGCGCTCTGGCAGAGGTCTGAATCCCTGGCGGACCCCAGGTTGGTGGTTCGCGGGGGCTAACCTCTAGCGCTGGCCAAGGCCCTGGTAGTCTTCGCTGTAGCTGCCATAGGCCGCAGCCTCGAATTCATCGTCATCGAGGCTGCCGAGGCTGCCAAACTCGTCTTCCACCATGTTATCCATCATGGGAATGTCGGCTCCGTTGATGACAACACCAAAGAAGGGAATCTGAGCTTCGCTGATCAGTTCCAGTGTTTCATTCAGCATGCTCTCTTGGGTTTGGCCGGGTTTGGTCACCACCATGAAGCCGTCCACCGACGATTCCAACAGCACAGCATCGTTGTAGCGCAGAATGGACGGGGTATCGACGACCACGAAGTCGAAGCGACCCCGACAGTCCTCAAGTAGGCGCTTCATTTCACTGGATTCCAAAATGGCGGCGGGCTGACGCTGGGGGCCGGTGCTGGGCACGATGTAGAGGTTTTCGAGGCTGGGGACGAGGCGAATGCAGTCGCTGGGGCTGCCGTAATATTGCAGCGGTTCGATGTTGGCACCGAGGTCCGGCGCGACGCCTAGGGCTTCGATCAGTGAGGGTTTGCGTAGGTCGGCTTCGACGAGGACGGTGCGCTTTCCGGCGCGGGCGGAGGCGATCGCTAAGTTGTAGGCACAATGAGTCTTCCCTTCACCCTGCCCTGAACTGGTGACCAGAATGACTTTGGCTCCCTTGCCCCCCATGCGCTTGAGGTTCCCCCGCAGACGCTCATAGGCATTGAGGTAGGGCGAGCCTTCTTCGGTAATGAGTGTCACGACGCGATCGTCGTTGATCAGGGCTGGTGGCAATAGGGCATCGTCCACCAGGGGAAGCATCTCCAGCAGAGGCGCTGTTTGCTGACGTAGGGCGTTTTGCAGTTCTTCCTTCGTGTAGTAGCGGCCTTCCAGTGTGCTCATGAGGAACACCAGCGCGCCACCGACGATGAGGCCTGCACCAGCACCGCCCAACATCAAAATAATCGGGCTGAGGGGACCGGAGACTTCGATGGGTTGTACGCTCGCGGGACGTTCGATGCGCAGACTGGTGGTGGTTTCTGCTTCAGCGGCTTGGGCATCAATCAGAGCCGCCTGGATGCGATCGAACAAGGATTTTTTCAGCGCGACGGTTTGAGCCAAGCGTTGCTGCTCTAGCTGTTTGTTGGGAATGGTGGCGTATTCCTGGCGTAGCTCTTTTTCGCTTTTGAGGGCGGCCTGGATTTGTTGTTGAAGGGTATCCCGTTGGGTTTGTAGGCTGACCAGGGTATTGGCAAGCTGTTGACGGGTGGGGTCTAGGCTGCTGCGCTGGCGTAGTTCGGAGACGTTGCCGGGATTGGTGATGGGAGCGGCTAGGCCATTGCCACCAATGACTTCCCGCGATCGATCTCCTAGGAGCTTTTTGTAGGAGTCGAGTTGATTTTGTAAGGCAATGACATCGGGGTGCTCGGCCCGTAGATCGCGGCGGATGATTTCGAGCTGGGATTCGGTTTGATAAATCTGCGCGCGCAGGTTGGCGATGATGGGGTCGGCACTCAGAGCAGAGGAGATGTAGGCCTGGTCCGCACTAAGGCCGAGGCGCTTTTCGAGGCTGGCAATCTGGGCATTGATGCCTTCTAGGGTGAGGCGGATCTGGCGCTGCTGTTCGCGGGCTCCGGCGATCGCGCCCACGAGTCCCCCCGTACGCGCCGACAAAATATCGGCTTCTTCCCGGCGATTGTAGACTTCGAGCTGTTTTTCGGCGGCTCGCAAATCTTCGGTGACATCGGGGAGGCGTTTACCAATTTCGTCAATGCGCGATCGCAGTCGGGATGCATTGATCAGCTGACTCTGCTGCACCATGCCCTGTAGCAATGCGCCCACCACCGCCTGAGATTCCTTCGGGTCGCCACTGATGTAGTTGATGCCCACGAGAAATGGCAGACCTAATTCGGGGTCAGGCTGCTGCACTGATACCTGTAGCTTTTCCGCCATGACCTTCGGGTCCAAGCCGGTTTGGCGTGCCGTCGCCTCAATGACATTGTCCGCCAACAGCAGTTCCCGCGTGATCGCCTGTCCTGCCTGCTGAATTTGGCTACCGGTTTCCGAGAACAGGGCTGTGGGCTGATTCAGGGCGAGGGCACCCTGGCCACGGAACTGGGCTGGTGGCTCACTCTGCGTCAGACTCAGTAGCCCCGCAGCCGTGGTCGTCGCCGCCACGGTGACCACCGGGATCCATTTGTATTTATTGAGGGCAATCAGGTAGCGCTTGAGGAAGGACATGGTGGCTAGGTGCTTAGGAAGGAAGAAGGCGGCTGTGCTTGGAGCATGCCTGAGAGCATGTCGAAGGAATTGGCCTTGGGAGTGGCCCGGAAGGGGTTAGGAGAAGCGGCCCAGAAGGGGTCCAGAAATGGCCTAGGAAACCGGCCCAGAAAATTGGCCCAGGAAATTGGCCCAGGACATCGGCCCAGAAAATCGGCCGAGAAAACCGAGCGAAAGGGTCTAATTCCTTCCATCTGGCTGGAAGAGATTGGACGCGCTGTCGGCGAGGGAATCGAAGAACAGCAAGAAGCCCAGGATGTCCCGGAAGGGCTGGGTAAAGCGCCCCAGGGCAAAGGTGATTTTGGAAACGAGATTGCGGCCAATCACGACGACATCGTTATCCTGGAGCGGCACATCGGCTTCTGGAAAGCCAATCAGGGCATCCTTTCCCCGAATTTCCTGGGTGGTGGCCTGACCTGTTTTAGAGTCGTAGCGGATCAAGGCGATGGTGTTGAGTTTGGCCGTATCGAGGGGGATGCCGTTGAGCGCATCGCGGAAAGTACTGCCGCTCGGTAGGTTAAGGGTCGTGGCTCCGCCTGCTGCATAGCTCAGCAAGCGAACCTGGATATCGGGTTTGGAAATGTTTGATTTGGCGATGAGGCGGCGATCGTAGGTTTCTAGATCCGCTTCCGTCAGTTTTGGAATGTTGATCACGTCCCCTTCCTCCAGGCGGATATTGGGGAGATCTTTGCCTTCGGCGAGGGGGGAGTAAAGATCAACAACCTCCCGAGCTGCGGTGCCGTCCGAGAAATTTCGCTTGACCTCGATTTGTTTGAGGTTAGCGGAATTGAGGCTGCCGCCTGCGACCAGAATGGCTTCGCCGACGCGACCTGTCTGGACCACGTAAAATCCGGGGCGGGTCACAGCACCGATGACGGTGACCTGAACGGGTTGGCGAGAGGAGAGGGTGGAATTGCTGACCAGGGTGCGATCGTAGCTATTGGCATTCCGGGGGAGCTGGGGAATCGTGAGGGTGTCGCCATCCTCTAGACGAATGTCTGGGAAGGGCAATCCCTGGGCTAGGGGAGCATAGAGGTCTAGCTGCTGCTCAATGACGCGACCCCCACGAAGGGAGCGGCGAATCTGAACGCGGCGGAGATCGGCTGAGGCGAGGGTTCCCCCAGCGACGCGTAGGGCTTCGCTAATGTCTGCGTTGGCGAGGGGATAAAAACCCGGGTTAGCCACACGGCCCACAACGGTGACGCGCACCGGGCGTTGGGAGATGAGGGAAAGGTTGACCTGGGGATTGACGACGTAGCGGTCATAGGCGACACGGACTCGCTCTGTGGCCTCGCCCACCGTTAGATCTTCCAGAACCAGCGTGCCAATAAGCGGCAAGACGATGGTGCCTTCGGGGGTAATGGGCCCCTGAAAATTGAGGTTGGGAAAGCGTTGGACATTGAGGAAAATGACGTCCCCAGGACCGAGGCGATAGCGCCCAAATTTGTTGTCCAGGATGCTCTGCTGAACCGGACTCGGACGCAGGGGAGGCAGTAACTCCGGGCGGGCCCCTGGATTCGAAAAATTGGTGAAGGGTGGACGGCTATTGGGGGAGAAACTGGGACGTCCCTGGGTCTCGAATTCTGATTCCAAGGCCTGATTTTGATCCTGGGCTTCCTGATCGAGGGCGCGACGGATGCGATCGAGGCGTCGTTGGAAGTTAATCGCATTTTCTTCTTCCGAAACGCTTTTGAGGGTTCCTGGAAGGTTGGATGGATTTCCTGATTGGGCCAAGGATACTCGGGCACTTCCCAGCACCAATGCGCTGGGCAAGCCTGCCTGGACTGCGAGTAGCCCTAGGGCTACCAGTCGCTGTAGGGTCGGTTGCTGAAATAGAGGGAGGACAGAGTCCATGCGCCGATTCATGTGACAGTCTTTGCCATAAACGCCTTGGTCGGAATTGACGGAGGTTCCGGGAAGCAAGTTGCCCCAACGTGTCCTATCAATCTGGTTCCTGTCAATGCTTACGAATCTTGAGTAAACACTCCCGGAGAGTTTATTGTATTTTTTATTACTCAGTATTTCCAGGTCCTTCTCAGGGTACCCCAGGGGAGGAAAACTCTCTCACCGTAGATTTTACGAAGTTTTTAGGGGTCTCCGCGGAGACCCCTAAAATGTGGCTTTACGTAGCCTTTTCTTGATTGCTCGTGATGGCGTGATCCTACGGAAGGGCGATGGCCATTAGCGGGCGATCGCAGCTTCAATGGCCTGCTGAATCTGGCCACCCATCTTTTCGGCAAGGGGCTGCATGGTGTCTAGCTCGACCCCCGGTGGCATGGGCAAAATTACCGTGGCTGCAACCCAAGGCACACGCTTTCCCTGCCACTGAGCTGTGCGATCGCGCCAGAACCAGTCGCCAGGCTCTGGGCTGCCCCCGCCGGGCCAGGCATACCATTCGAGTGCGGCGTAAATATTGTTGGGCTGCCAGCCACGAACGAAGCGAGCTTCGACCTCGCTGGGGCCGTTGCTCCCCTCCACGGTCCAGGAAATGCGACGGACATCGTCCTCATTCCAGCCAAAGTGGCCCTGCATGTCAGTCCAGTCCACCTGGGGCATATCAACGCTGGCAAGCTGGGGTCGTAGAAAGATCACTGGATTGAAGGACTCAGGCATTTGACTGCTGTCCGTAGCCTTGAGCCGCATGGCATGCCAAGCATGGCCGCCAATGCCCAGGGTGTCGTTTTGTTCCAGGATGTTCCACCCTGGCAGCTCAATGCCTTTGTTTTTCAGGTTGCCGAGTTGTTTGAGTTCCGAGACCTCCGGGGCTTGTTGCCAGCTCCATTGACCCTTGAGATAGCCCGAGGCGCTGCCGACGAGGAACAGGCCCACCAGCACCACCAGCACAACAATCTGTGCCAGGGGCAGGGCTCTAGGACGACGATTTGCGATAGTCATGGGATTGGGAGAAGAAAGAAAGGGGTGGCCGTTGGGCTCGGCGTTGGCTCGGTGTTGATCGGGGCTTATGCCGGGGTTGAAGGGGGAGCAGAGGAAGGGGATGGGGATTGTTGAATGGGCCAATGGTCTTCAATGGCCAACAGCAGCATCAATAGGCTGCCCAGCATAAATACATTGAAGAGGTCGCCTCCCCAGCTGTCGTGGAAGAAGTGGAAGGCGCCGTCCCGCTGGGTGCCATGGAAGAAGCTGAGGATGGTGTTGCGGATAATGTTGGCCGTCACGCTGATGAACAAGCCACCGCCCAGCAGGGCAAAACTGCGCGATCGCGATTGCAGCAAGCCAGTCCAGTACAGCATCACCAAGCCGACATACTGCACGGTAAACAGCATTTTCAGACCTGCGCAGTAGGGAGCAACCTCGACGACACGTCCACTAATGCGCAAGTAAATCCCATCGATGACGATATCCGTCATGCCAATCATCTTCAGAATGGAGCCCGCAGTGGTGGCGATAAATGCCTGGAGTGGCAAGGTGTAGGGGGTGATGAGGTAGGGCAGGTCCGTGGGTGCTGAAAGGGCAACCATCACCAAAGGAAACCCCATGTAGCGCAATCCTGCGACCCCACGAAACCAGAGGCAGAGACCCCCGAGCATCAAGGGCATTGAGAGATTGACGCAGTCGCGAATACCGCTGAGGTAGAGGGCCGCGGCGAGACCAATCATGGCGACGCCGATGGGATTACTGCGTTGGGGGAGGGCCAGCCACTGAGGTCGCTTCTGCCAGGCAAAATAGGCCGCTAAAGGGATGCCGAGAATGCCGTGGCTGAAGTATTCATGCTCGATGCTGATGCTTTTGAATATCCAGCCGTGGGCCCAAACAAAAAACACAGGGCCGTAGAGCAGGGCAAAGACAGCCGCGATCGCCCAGGTGACCCAGTCAGGATTGATGCGTTGAGGATTAATGTGTTCAGAGCTCAGCGGGCTAGTCGTCATAATGCTTGGATCGAAATGATGACTTGGATCAGGGATTGTGGATTGGGAGCCTTCAAGAAGGACGGGGCGCTCCAAAGAGCGTTCCCCAAACTGCGGACTAAGGTTAAGCCGTTTGCTCTAGGGCAGGCTGAGCTAAACAAATTCTGAGGGCCTCTAGTACTCTGTCCTGCTGGGATTCGAGTAATCCGGGATACATCGGTAGGGAGAAAATCGTTTGGCTTAATGTTTCGGCGTGGGGAAAGTCGCCTAGGTCGTAGCCCAAGTTGCGGAAAGCGGGTTGGAGGTGGCAGGGGAGCGGATAATGTACCCCCGTTTGGATGCCCTGTTCGTCGAGACTTGCCTGGAGCGTATTGCGATCGATCTCCCGCGCTAATCGCACAATATAAAGGTGATAAACATGACCTTCACCGCTGTGGTTTTCTAGGGGGCTGAGGGCACCGAACTCTGCCATGGCTGCATCGTAGCGTTGGGCCAGGCGGTTGCGGTCTGCGTTCCAGCCGTCTAGGTGGGGGAGTTTTAGGCCCAGAACGGCGGCCTGGAAGGTGTCGAGGCGAGAGTTGGTGCCCAATTCGGTGTGGAAATATTTGCGGGGGGCACCGTAGTTGCGCAGCGATCGCAGCTTTTTGGCCACGGCCTCATCCTTCGTGACTACCATACCCCCATCGCCGAGGGCACCGAGGTTTTTGCTGGGGTAAAAGCTGAAGGCTGCGGCTTTACCCAGAGAACCCGCACGGTAGCCCTCTCGCTCGGCCAGGTGCGCCTGGGCTGCATCTTCAAAAATCATCAGGTCGTTGGCCTCAGCAAAGGCAAAGAGTGCTGAGGGGGAAACCATTTGGCCATAGAGGTGAACTGCCACCACCGCTTTTGTATCGGGGCGGATGCAGTTGGCAGCGGCGTCCAGGTCGATCAACCCCGTGTCTGGATCGCAGTCCACCAAAATCGGGGTTGCTCCAGTGCGTAGCACACCGATCAGCGTAGCCACGAACGTATTGGCGGGGAGTAAAACGCTGGTGCCTTCGCCGAGCCCGCAGGCTTGGAGGCCCAAAGCCAAGCCGTCGGTGCCGCAGGCCACGCCGATGCCATGATCGACGCCACAGGCTGCGGAAAAGTCCTGTTCAAACTTTGTCAATGCTTCGCCCAAGATGAAGTCGCCCCGGCTCAGGAGCTGCTGGAACGCAGCCTCCAGTTCTGGCTGAATCGGGTCATGTTGTGGGCGAAGATCGACGAAAGGAACAGATGAAACCATGAGTTTTGTGGCCCAGAGGGCCGGTGAAAAGACTGCGGGACGCGATCGCAGCGGTGCTTCGTCTGGTTCTGAATGGGCTCTGTCGAAACAAGCTGTCAGAGAACGACGAGGATGGCGATCGTGCCCAATACTTCTAGGCTGCCCAAACCCAGTTAGCGGCATAATGGGGAAATTAACGATATTCAATTGCAAGGATTGGATAAAGTCGTCCTTCACCCTGCGCTTTCGTTCGTCTCCACTTCTTTATTTGAGCCATGAATTACGCCACAGCGCGTCAGCTGATTGAAACGCAGGTTACGGCTGCGGATGCAGAGGCTCTGCTGGCACGATTGGCCCAGGGGCGACCCCCTGTTCCGGGTCAGGTGACATCGATCTTACTGGCGCTGAAGGTCATGTATGAAGCGTTGCATAACCAGGCAGACCTCGATCGTCGCGCCGCTGCCCTTCTCTATCGCTTAGCTTGGGAAAGTCGCAGTTCCTTTGAGCAAGGGGTGCGCCAGGGAGTGGATTGGCCGCCGTTACTGGAGACAGATCTGGGACGCATTGCGGCGGCGGTTCAAGGCATTTTTTCCGATACTTGGCCGGATATTCACCAGTCCAGTTTGTAGCGGCGAATGGGGAGATGGGTTGGGCCCCAGAGCTTGGGCTGAGGCTGAAACCTCTCTCTATAAAGGTTTACAGATTGATGGAGTATCGCAGTCCATAAAACACGGGGTGTCTTTTGGGGATTTCTGTTCTAAGAAAAATCCTGGAAAGACACCCCGTGTTTACTCTGGGCGCGTATTGCTGGCTGTTAACGGTTGCGCAGTTCCCGCTCTACTTTGTCAATGTCTTCTTTGAGGAAGACGACGATTTTGCCTGCGATCGCCTTGCCTTCTTCAGGCTGAGCGATTTCGTACCAGTAGGCAAAGCGATCGCCATAGCGAATTTCGCCGGTGAGCGCCGCCTGGAGCTCGGTACGACGATTGCGCGCCTGGGCCACATCAAAAGAGCCGGGATACTTAAAGGTCACCTGGGCGTTGTCAAAGTCCTGGTAGATATCCAGGCCGTAAATGACTCGCAGAGCCTCTTCCAAGCGCGCTTCGGAGACGCCATTGGGAATGTCAAAGAAGGTGAGGGTTTCGGTGCGAATGCGACCGCGATCGGGTGTTGGAGCCACCCGGCCCGGCGAGAATACAGAGGCTTGAAAGCTAAATCGCTGAGCGGCGGAGCTGCTCTTGCGCACCATCAGGCGCTCGCCTGGGCGAGGCTGCAGTGTGTCGTGACCCTGCATCCAAGCCTCGACTTCCTCGGTGAGATTGCCGGGAAGTGCCTGAGCCGGAGTGCTCAGCGTCAAAACGGGTGCCAACACAGCACCGATAGAGAGAAGGGTGAGTAATTTTTTCATTAGATTTTTTGACGACGCACGGCAGTAAGGGAACTCAAACCGGGAAAGTAAGGCGAATTTCGAACCGCGAATTTCGTGCTGACAGTATAAGGGGCGTCCTGCGATTCTGCACGGACGCCCTAAAATTCCCTAAACAGGGCAAAAAATAGTGGATTTAGCTGGGCTTCCGAGCGGTCCAATACTTACTCATGAAATGGTCGCTGACCCGAATGTTTTCAAATCCAGCTTCTTTGAGTCGTGCTTCGATATTGTCCTCAATATAGTGGCGATAGAACGGCTCATGGAAAGTCTGGGAGAAGTTTTCCAGGGCGGGTTTGAGGTCCGGGTTATCGCTGGCCTGAATCGAGTCGCAGATCACATAGGTGCCGCCGGGCTTGAGCGCCCGGAAGCTCTCGTTGATGACGGCTTGGCGAATGGGGCCAGGAAGCTCGTGAAACAAGAAGACGCAGCTAATGCCGTTGAAATATTCATCCTGATAGGGCAGATCTTCGCCCTTGGCCTGGGCCAGTTGGGGGAGTTCCTGGGGCTGTTTAGAGAGCAGCTCATTGGCTTTGCGCAAATAGGCCGGAGAAAGGTCGATGCCGTGCAGCGATGCCTTTGGAAAAGTGCCGCGCAGCATCTTTAAGGTTCGCCCTGTCCCGCAGGCCACATCCAGAATTTTGAGGTCTCGCTCCGGACCCTCGAAGTGACTGAGTCCCTGTTTGAGCGGGGCCAGGATGCGACGACGCATGGCATCGGCTGAACCATTGAAGAGGAGTTCAACCTGGATGTCGTAAAGATTGGCGGATTGATCGCTGAGGTAGCCGTCGGTCTGGAAGTGGAAATTGCGCAGGTAGTACTGGGGATATCCTTCGGTCTCAATGTCAGAGGCGAAGTCTTGATAGTTATTTTGCTGAATCCGCTGCCAGGTGCCGGGCATATCGAACCAGACAGCGGGATAGAACTTGAAGAAGTCATCCCAAGGGTCATCGAACAATAGCTCACTGGGATAGATTCCCCGTTCAGCATCAGCCCAGTCTTCGTTCTGGAGTTGGAGCATGCGCTGCTGGATGTTCAGCAGTTGTTCTGGGGAAAGTTTTTGAACTTGCTCTTTCTGAAGTGCCGTGGGGGGGGCAAAGAGATTGAGCAACCGATTGTTGGTGGTTTTATGGGCGACGCTAAAGACGCTTTTTCCCTGTTGAAGGGTTTGATAGGCCAATTTGGCCAGAGGATTCATCATGGGAAGTTCAGCAAATCGCTGGTCACAGTTCAGGGAAAACGACCAATTGGGCTGTTTCCTGTAAATAAATGTAACGAAAAAACCTCCCCTTTCCAAGGCATTGATGGGGGGAATCACTGGAATGGCAATGGTTTCCGCGATCGAATTCCGTATCCTCGGCGTCTGAATGTAAAAAATGCATGTTTTTATTCGCTAAAAAGGTAGACAAACCAAAAACTGCATCGTAGAATACAGAAAGTAAATCATTCGTTCATTTCCTGCTCGCTGACCTCAAATAGATAGGCGGTTTTAGGAAACGGAAGTAGGTAAGGTTCGTTGTGGACCAGTCCGAAGGAACGCGCCACTAATTGCCTAATTAGGAGGCGAACAAATGACTCTCAACTATCGTGGTCTGAAGTACGACACCAATACCGTTGCTGTTGCTGAGCGTCCCGTTCAGCGCAAGTCCCTGGTTTATCGCGGTGTTTCTCTGAATCCTGTGTCTGATGCTTCTGCGAAGCCCCCAGCGCATCACGCTCTGAAGTATCGCGGCATGAGCTACGCTGTGTAGTTTTCGCAAAATCTGAAATAGCGCCTTCGCAACTTACCTTGCAATAGTGCTGATAAGGCCGATCTGGAGCGTCCGGGTCGGCTTTCTTGTGCGTTGGCTCAAGAAAACTGGCTGATATATATCCATCGCATATCGTGATGTCTACGAAAAATTGTCTGCCTCAGTCTTGGCATTAGAATCGTGGCATTAGAATCGTGGAGGTATGCCAGGGCAACCCGCCTTACTCGTGCTGAACAAGTCTGTAATGATTCAGAGCTAGGTGAATTCTGCGATTGAGCTCCTCTTGTAGATGCATCCTCTGGTGCGTGAAAGAGATCGCCCCACAAAAAAAGAGGACGTCCCAACCCGGAACATCCTCCTTGAACCCTCTTTGCGTGACCAAAAGATGTAGAACCAGACGAGTCCCCTCGCCTAGTTCCTGTTATTCATCTACTTAATGAACAGCATCTCCTGATAAGTCGGCAGAGGCCAGTACTCATCAGCAATCTCGCCTTCCAGTGCATCTGCCGATTCCCGCACTTCATCCATCAGCGGACGAATTGTCTTAGCGCAGTACTGCATGTGCTCAGCCACAGAGCCGAAGTCCTCCTTCGCAGCCGCCTCGCTCAGTTTCTTCACCGACGCCATCAGCGACTGAGTAAAGCCCGCAACCGTTTGCGCTTGGCTATTGTCCAGCTCAACGCCCACTTCCTTGAGGTTGGCGATGGTGCTGGATAGCTCAGCTAGGTACTGAATCGCAGCGGGATAGATCTTGGTCTTCGCCATCTCGGCCACAAGCTTAGCCTCCACGTCGATGGCCAGGATGTACTGCTCCGAGTAAACCTCGTAGCGGCTCTCCAGTTCCTTCTCGCTCAGGACACCAATCTTGCTGAACAGGTCTTTGATGGGCTCAGACTGCAAATGGGGCAGGGCATCAGCCGTCGTGGGCAGGTTCAAGAGACCCCGCTCTTCCACAGCCATTTTGTGCCATTCCTCAGAATAGCCGTCGCCACCGAAGATAGCGTTGCCATGCTCGTCCATGACTTCTTTCAGGACAGATAGCGCTGCAGCGCTGACTTCCTTGCCACCGCTCATTTCCGCTTCCAGGCGGTTTGCAATCCAATCCAGGGATTCAGCCAACATGGTGTTGAGCGCAATCAACGGACCGGACACGGACTGGCTAGAGCCCACGGCCCGGAACTCAAAGCGGTTGCCTGTGAAGGCGAAGGGAGACGTGCGGTTGCGATCGCCCGCATCCTTGGTCAGATTGGGCAGAATGGTCACGCCCAGATCCATCACACCTTTTTCCTGCGAGCCCGTCAGGCTACCTGCCTTGATCTGCTCGAATACGTCCTCAAGTTGAGAACCCAGGTACACCGACATAATTGCCGGCGGTGCTTCGTTGGCACCCAAGCGGTGGTCATTGCTGGCGGTGGCAATCACCGAACGCATCAGCGGACCATACTTGTGTACGCCACGAATGACTGCACCGCAGAACAGCAGGAACTGAGTGTTGTCGTGGGGGGTGTCACCGGGATCCAACAGGTTGCCCTGGGTGGCGTTGCCCACAGACCAGTTGACGTGCTTACCGGAACCATTGATGCCTGCGAAGGGCTTTTCGTGCAGCAGACACATGAAACCGTGCTTCTGAGCTACCTTGCGCAGCAGTGTCATCATCATCTGCTGGTGGTCGCTGGCGACGTTCGCCGATTCAAAGATCGGAGCCACTTCAAACTGACCAGGGGCCACCTCGTTGTGCTTCGTCTTGGCGGGAATGCCGAGACGGTAGAGGCGCTCTTCTAGGTCATGCATAAAGCACTGGACCCGCTCCGGAATTGCGCCGAAGTAGTGATCGTCAAACTGCTGACCCTTGGCAGGAGCCTTGCCAAAGAGTGTACGGCCTGCCAACAGCAGGTCAGGGCGAGAGTTGGCGAAGTTGCTGTCCACCAGGAAATACTCCTGCTCAGCACCGCAGCTCGAATTGACCGGAGCAATGTCGGCGTGACCCAGCAATGACAGCAGCTTGCTCGCCGACTTATTCATGGCCTCGATGGAGCGCAGCAGCGGTACCTTCTTATCGAGGGCTTCGCCGGTCCAAGACAGGAAGACCGTGGGAATACAGAGGGTTGCACCGTTGGCCGTATCAACGATATAGACCGGGCTTGTAGGGTCCCATCCGGTGTAGCCGCGAGCTTCGAACGTGCCGCGAATGCCACCATTGGGGAAGGAGGAACCGTCGGGCTCACCCTGGACCAGGAGCTTGCCGGACAGTTCTGAGATGGCAACGCCATCGCTATCCACTGAGATGAAGCCGTCGTGCTTCTCCGCAGTGGCGTTGGTCATGGGGTAGAAAACGTGGGCGTAGTACTTGGCACCCTTGGAAAGTGCCCAGTCCTTCATGGCTGTAGCGACGGTGTCGGCCACAGACGGGTCCAGTGCTGCACCAGACTGAATTGTCTTCTTGACAGATTTGAAGACAGTCTTCGGCAGGCGCTCCTGCATCTTGGCTAGATTAAAGACATCTGTCGCCCAGAGATCCTCTAGCGATGCCGGAGCCGCTGATGGCATTGGCTCGCGGTTGGTAATTTCGTAGATCGCCTGCAAGCGCGATTCGTTTCCACTCATTATTGTGTAATTCCTCTGGGGACACTTTCAATATATCTATCTAACTAAAGAATAGTAAGTTGCGTCTATTCACCAAACTGTTAAATAGAAGGCAGAATCTCGTTCCGGATTCCTATCCAGATGTGTAGATAAAAACACATATTCCTTTTGTCTACGACAAATATACGGATTTAGCTTTGATCCCCGCCTACTCTCTCCTAGACCTCTGCTTGCTCTCAATCGTTCAAATTTCGAATCGAGCGAAATATTAAGTTTGGTGACTGCGATCGCCCCCGAAGCCTACAAGTTTAGTCACAGGTTGAAAGGGGAGATGCCCCTGCGTGATAGGGTTTGAGACAGGTTTTAAGCTCCACGACTCCTGTGCTTTCGCAGTTATTGAGTGGGGCAATTCAATTTTCATAAAAGCTTTTTGGGAGAACGTTTCATGCGGGATGCGGTAGCCGGTCTCATTGGAACCTATGACCTGACTGGGCGTTACCTCGATCGGGACGCTATTGACGGTCTCAAGTCCTACTTCGCCCAGGGTGCTGCCCGGGTGAAAGTCGCGACGCTCATCAATGCCAATTCTGCTGACATCGTCAAGCAGTCCAGCGCCACCCTTTACGAAGAGGTTCCCGAGCTTCTACGTCCAGGTGGAAACTCTTACACGACTCGCCGCTATTCTGCCTGTCTGCGAGATCTCGACTATTACCTGCGTTACGCTTCCTACGCCATCATCGCGGGCAATAACGAAATCTTGGATGAGCGTGTGCTCCAGGGATTGCGGGAGACCTACAACTCGCTCGGCGTGCCCATTGGACCCACGGTGCGCGGTATCCAGATTATGTGTGACACCGTCAAGTCCATGGCGACTGAAGCGGGGATCAGTGATGTTTCCTTCATTGATGCGCCCTTTGACCACATGGTCCGTGACTTCAGCGAAGTCAGCATCTAGTTCCATCTCGTGTTCGTCGGGTGAGTCCAGGTTTGATCCAATTCGATCCTGAATTGTTCCTTGTGATCCCCTGGTTCACCTGGCTTGGCCCTTTGTGGGATGATAGGCATGCGCCTGCTGGGCTCAAGGGCTCCAGCATTGAAAGACACACTGTTTTAGTTTTGAGATAGAAAAGATGACGATTATCTTTCAGCTGCTGTTAACGTTCCTCGTCCTATTTTCCTTTGTCATGCTCATTGGTGTTCCGGTTGCCTATGCTTCCGGCGCTGACTCTGGGCGTTCAAACCAGCTCATTCTGCTGGGCTCCATTGTCTGGGGAGTCTTGGTTGTTTTGGTGGGCATACTGAATTACTTCGTGGTTTAGGCCTTGACCCTAGCTGGGGTCTTAGAGCTTGAAAAAAGGGGGGTGCAGACCGTTGCACCCCCCTTTTGTTTTTGAGGATCAAAGAAGGCTTGTTGCCATGCCAAGCTTGAATCCTGGGGGCTGACTCCTGTTGCTCGACTGGTCTTCCAGCTACGGATTGACTTAGAGTGACAGAGCCTAGGTGTCGCGTTTCAACTCGCATTTGCAAGAGGTTCGATGACTGTTTTTGAAGGAAGCTTTGTCCAGGCTGAAGGGTTCAAGTTTGCCCTGGTAATTGGACGATTCAATGATTTGGTGACGGACAAACTGCTGGCAGGCTGCCAGGACTGTCTGAAGCGGCATGGTATTGATGCGGCCCCTGAGGGAGACCAGGTTGACTATGCCTGGGTTCCTGGTTGTTTTGAGATCCCTTTGGTTGCTCGTAAGCTGGCCGAGAGTGGTCGCTACGATGCCGTTATTTGCCTCGGAGCGGTTATTCGGGGACAAACGCCTCATTTTGATTACGTGGCGTCAGAGGTCACAAAAGGGATTGCATCGACAAGTTTGCAGACTGGCGTGCCGACCATCATGGGGGTGTTGACGGTGGACACCATGCAGCAGGCCCTAGAGCGAGCCGGTATTAAGAGTAATCTGGGCTGGAGCTACGCTATGAATGCGATCGAAATGGCCAGTCTCATGAAGCAGGTTTAGCCGCCAACCGACGGTCGCAACTGGGCTTGACGGCACAGCGCAAGCCCGGTCTTGAGTAGAAATCAGAAAAAGTTTGCTCGAATGGTTGACACAGTTCCCAACCGTTTGAGATTGTATATAAGCCGAGGCGGCAAACGGGTCGCTCAAGCATATGCGGGTATAGCTCAGTGGTAGAGCGTCACCTTGCCAAGGTGAATGTCGCGCGTTCGAATCGCGTTACCCGCTTTTTGAGTTTAAGGTTTTTCTTCCTAAGTTTTTGAAATTCTTGGGGCTCAGTTCGTGTTGTCGTAGTAGAAGTAGGTAAGTCTTTACACGTTGTCGAGGGCGACCCGTGCAGTCCTACAAGATTCACAAGATAGATTTATCCCAGGACTACCCTTGCCCTTGTCGATGCCGGGGGCGCTTGTCTCCTATTGCTTTGACTGAGGCTTTTGGCTGTCTGCAATGCCAGCATATTTTTGTGCTGGGTGATGAGGGACGGGTTCTCGAGAAGCTGGTTACCCATTACCCTTACAAGCAGACCTGGCGATGGACAGGCAGCCAGTGGTACCGTGCCCGCAGCGGTTGGCGAGAAAATGTCTTGCCGATTTGTTTGTTGAGCATTGCGGCACTCTTGGCTTGGCTGTTTCTGGCAAGATTCTTTGAGAATTTAGCCTTTGTCTGGGTTTTGGTGGGACTCATGTTGACCTTGGTTCCCGTTATTCATCTGTTGTCATCCTATCGCCGCTAATGGGCGCTAGAGAATCGCTGAGGCATTGAAAATAGTGGCAGCTAGATGTCGGGTGGCGGCTTGTGATTGAGGGTGTGGTGGGGAATGACATTTTAGGAGACTCGGACTTTTTGCAAGCGGACTTATCGACGGACGACACGCCAGAGGAGACTCCACCTGCGAGTGTCCACCAGGCTGTTTTGAGTGTGGGACTCGCGTCTCAGCAGCTGCAGCAGTTCAGCGGGAAACAGCGGAGTCAGGGCCTTGCTCGCATGGCAGATGCCTTGGAGGATGCGAAAGATGACATTTTGGAGGCCAATACCCTAGACCTGGAAGCCAGTCAGGAAATGGCGATTCCCCCCTTGGTGCAGGAATGGCTCAAACTGACGCCGGAGCGATTGCAGGGGGCGATCGCCATTGTGCGCAATCTCTCTCGTCTCACTGATCCGCTGGAGCAGGTTGGCGTGGCTTCCTATCAACCCGCCCAGGCCCAAACCTATACCCAGCGATTGCCCTTGGGAGTGGTGGCACTGATTTCGGAGGCGTTCCCTGCCCTGGGCGCGATCGCTGCCGGGCTCTGTTTGAGGACGGCCAATGGACTGTTGGTGAGAGGCGGAAGTGAAACGAGCCACTCCAATAGCGCGATTTTTGCCAGTTTGCGTCAGGGGCTGGAGGCGGCGGAGCTTCCTGTGGATAGTTTGATGCTGTTGCCAACGGATCAAGGTAGACCCGTACTGGAACTCCTGGAGTATCAGGACGGCATTAATCTCATCATTCCCTACGGGCGAGCGAGCCTCGTGAAGAAAATCCTCAAGGGATCTTCGACTCCCGTTCTGAGTCCTGGCATTGGCAACTGCTATCTGTACTGGTCCGCGTCTGCCCCTTTCGAGATGGTGCGCTCCATGATGTTGGAAAGCCACCGGGGTGAGCCCGACCGAGTCAATGCCTTGGAAAAGGTTCTGCTGCCACCGACCGTGAGCACTGCTCATCTAGAGCGGTTGTGGCAGGAGCTGCGGCAAAAGGGGTTTGAGATTCGTGTCGATAAATCCCTGCAAGCAGACTATCCTGATTTGCCCGTGGCGGCGCCGGAAGAATGGCATAAATCCTACTGGTCTCGGCATCCGGTGGTGGCGTTTCGGGGGGTGGCTGGGCTTCCGGAGGCGATCGCCCTCATGAATGCCCACAGCAGTGGTCATGCCAATGCCATCGCCACCGCATCCTATGATGAAAGCCGTCTATTCAGCCGGACCGTTCGCAGCGCTGCTGCTTATATCAACGTCTCTCCCCGTTTTGAGCGCAATCCGGGACAGGCGGAGGCGGTTGCCTTGGGTATGGCCTGCGGCATTCGCTGTATGGATCACAGACAAACTGGCTTCCAGGGCCGTATTGGCCTTGCGGCCTTGACCCGGACGTCACAAATTATTCTTGGATAGGTTCAGCGACGAGATGGGAATCAATGTTCTGTGGTTATGCTGTGGCGTAGTGCTGGGTGGACTCGGAGGTTCGGTCTGGCGAAGGTTCGTTCCGTCCGCTGCATCTGGAGATGTCAAGCATCGCGCTTCAATCGATTCTGACGTGTCTGTGGCTTTAGACGTGCCCGTGGCTGACGTGCCCGTGACTGACGTGTCCGTGACTGACTTGCCCGTGACTGACTTGCCCGTGACTGTAGGGGGTGAGCATTGTCATGGGTCTGCGGAAGGCTCTGAGGACGTTGCCAATAAACCGCTGCCGTTGCACTATTACCAAGCTTTAGAGCTGGCTCAGTTTAAGGGTGGCTTCTTGGCGCGTACGGCCCACGAGTTGCGATCGCCCCTTAGTAGTCTGATGGGGTTGCACCAGCTTATCCTGACGGATTTGTGTGATAGCCCCGAGGAAGAGCGTGAGTGCGTCGCCCAAGCCTACGAAGCGGCCCAGAATTTCTATGGCTTGCTCGACACACTCATTACGGTTTCCAAGTTGGAGTTGGGGAGTAAAACGCTAGATATCCAACCCGTGGATTTGGACCTGCTCATGGGGGATGTGGAAATGGCGGTGCATCTGCCCCTCGCGGACCGAAATATTCGCTTTACGGCTAAGGATGTACTGGAAAACCCAGACCTGCCGCAAATTAAGGCTGACTACGGTTGTCTCCGCCAAATTCTGATCCAGCTCATTTTGATGGCTGGAGACATGAAAGCGACTGACATGACCTGTGAGGCGATCGCCTCCCAAGACAAGGCAGAGTTCGGGCTCGTGCTTTGGGATAACCGTTCGCCGGAAACCTGGCAGACAGCCCTCAATGACTGGGAGCAAATGCAGGAGATTGCCCCTCAGCAGCAGGATGGTGAGCACCCAACAACCGAGGGCGACGCTAACGAGCCCTCGGCTTTGAGCCTGGATCTTAAAAACAATTGGCAACCGTCCAAACTATCGCCCGGGCTTTCGTTGAGAGTGCAGCGATCGCTCCTAGAACTTATGGGAGGACGACTGGAGCGTGTTGCCCCATCGGCAGCTGAGATGACGACTGCCCCCACCGAGGATGCGACGGTTGAAGCAACACCCTGGGATGAGGTGCCCGACGCCCAGCCCCAGCTCTGTTGTTGGTTTCCCCTGGCATAGGCCGGTTGGACTAAAAACTGGCCTGGATATTTGACGCCTGAGGCTGATGATTACTCGCGTCGGTGACGCTCAATAGCTCTACGGGCCTGTTGTTCAGCACCATGGTTGTGCTGTGGTTTCGTTCAAAGCCTGCTCGCTCGTAAAACTTTTCTTGATAGGTCGTCATCAGATAAATCCGTTCGACTCGGCTGAGATGGGGATGGCTTAGGAGTGTGTCCAAAAGCTTTCGACCAATCCCTTTGCCTTGGTAGTCGGGGTGAACCACCACGTCCCAAATGGTGGCTCGGTAAACACCATCGGAGGTGGCACGGGCAAAACCAATGAGGCGATCGCCATCGCGCACCAAGCCGATGGGCTTACTGTGGGCGAGTGCTATTTCGAGATCATCGATTGTTCGATTCTGGGCCCAAAATGCGGCGACCTGAAACAGGTTTCGGAGTTCTTGAAGCGGAAGTTCCTGCCGGAGGGATTTGCCCGGCTGAGGATACACACAGAACTGAATCGGTGAGTCTTTCATAGTGGTTGATGTTCCCTGCCGCTGGGCTCGGTGGCTAGAGGGGGCTTATCCTGGAGACGGAAGCCTATGCTCTAAAGTGACTCTCTAGAATCAACGTCGTCTCCGACACATTGGCACACATTCTAGCGGGCTTTCGTCTACGGTTTTGTAGAAGAGATGCCAGTCTCCACTGTGGATCTAGCCATGATTTCCCTTGATTTTGGCCAATTGCTGGAAATTGTCTTCTAGGGGGACTGGATTCTTTGTGGGACCCAGGCTTAACGTATTTTTAATGGACTGAAGATGCTGATTCCCTTGGCACTATTTATTTTTGTGCTTGTTCTGGGTGGCTTTGCTCAGGGTAGTTTTATTTGGGGGCGCTGCAAGTTGCCTGGGGGGCGTGGCGATCGCACCGGTGCTCGTGCCGTTTCCTTCGGAGCTTTGTTCCTGTGCGTGATGCTTGGGATCTCCATGGGCTGGGGATTTTCTACCCTTTCTGAGTCCCCTTTTCCTAAGGTCGTTGTGCGTGACGCGGTCTCGCGTGACGCGGCCTTACCTGTCGCGGTCTTACCTGTCGCGGCCCAGACCGCGCCTCCCTCTCAGGCGCCCTACACCACCGTGGATTTTGTGCCGCAGCGGTACCAGCGTGGGCAAAGCCTATATCTCAAGAACTGTGCCACCTGTCACATCGCGGTTCCCCCCCAGGTCCTGCCCTCAGAAACCTGGCGCAACCTCATACAAGATCAAAGTCACTATGGTGCTGAGCTGGAACCGTTGCGAGAGCCCTCTAGAGGGCTGATTTGGTCCTATCTGCGATATTCTTCGCGCCAAAAATCTAACCGCGAAGAGCGAACCCCCTATCGTATTGACAAGTCTCAGTACTTCCGTGCCCTTCATCCCCGCGTGGATTTGCCTCGTCCTACGTCACTTGACACCTGTGCAAGTTGCCACCCCGCTGCGCCCAACTTTAACTTTCGGCAGCTCACGTTGGACTGGGTAAAGACGCCCTAAAAATGCTTCTGAGCCAAGATTAACCTCGATTTTGGCCCAATATTGCAACTTGATCACAGACGGGCTTGGTTTCCGATGTGGGGAGACAGTTGCAGTGTGGCTCCCATCGTGTCTTCAGGGACGGTTAACCCACCCGGCGGCAGGGATTCACGGGTGATAGGATAAGCAAGAAATAACAGCCCTATCAATGTCATGCTCAAAGCTCTGCTGGGTGATCCCAATGCACGGAAGCTAAAAAAATATAAGCCCATCGTCACCGAGATCAATCTTCTAGAAGAAGATATTCAAGTGCTCTCTGACGAGGAGCTCGTGGGCAAGACTGCTGAGTTTCAGCAAAAGCTTGAGAAGGCGAAGAACTACGATATGGAGCAAGATATCCTTGACGATATTTTGCCTGAAGCATTTGCCGTGGTGCGTGAGGCAGGCCGCCGTGTTCTGGGCCTGCGACACTACGATGTACAGATGATCGGCGGTATGGTCCTCCACGATGGCCAAATTGCTGAGATGAAAACCGGCGAGGGCAAAACCCTTGTGGCTACGTTGCCGTCTTACTTGAACGCGCTGTCGGGCAAGGGCGTTCACGTGGTGACGGTCAACGATTACCTCGCACGGCGCGACGCAGAGTGGATGGGCCAGGTCCATCGTTTCTTGGGCTTGAAGGTTGGTTTGATTCAGCAGGGCATGTCTCCTGCGGAGCGTCGCCAGAACTACAACTGCGACATTACCTACACCACCAACAGTGAGTTGGGATTTGATTACCTGCGGGACAACATGTCAACCACCATGGAAGAGGTGGTTCAGCGCCCGTTTAACTTCTGCATCATTGACGAGGTGGACTCGGTTCTCATTGATGAGGCTCGCACGCCTCTGATCATTTCGGGCCAGGTGGAGCGTCCAAGTGAGAAGTATGTCCAGGCCTCTCAGGTTGCTGCTCAGCTAATGCGCTCTACCACGGATCCCAATGCGCGGGATGCCATGGAGGATCCCGATGGCGACTACGAGGTTGACGAGAAAGCCCGCAATATCCTGATGACCGACGAAGGTTTCATCAAGGCGGAAGAAACCCTGGGTGTCTCCGATCTATTTGACCCGAAGGATCCCTGGGCCCATTACATCTTTAATGCGGTCAAAGCAAAGGAGCTGTTTACCTGCGATGTCAATTACATCGTTCGCAATGACGAAATTGTGATCGTGGATGAGTTCACTGGACGAGTGATGCCAGGGCGTCGTTGGAGTGATGGTCTACACCAGGCGATCGAAGCCAAGGAAAACGTTGAGATTCAACCCGAAACCCAGACCCTCGCATCGATCACGTACCAAAATTTCTTCCTGCTTTACCCCAAGCTAGGCGGCATGACCGGTACCGCCAAAACCGAAGAGACAGAATTTGAGAAGACCTATAGTCTTCAGGTCACGATCGTTCCCACCAACCGCCCCCGTGCCCGTAAAGACCTGTCGGACGTGGTCTACAAAAACGAGCTGGCGAAGTGGAAGGCCGTTGCTGAAGACTGTGCCCAGATGCATGAAACGGGTCGTCCGGTGCTGGTGGGTACGACCAGTGTCGAAAAATCTGAGGTGTTGTCGCGGCTGCTGGCGGAGCGAGGGATTCCCCATAATTTGCTCAATGCCAAGCCTGAGAATGTCGAGCGTGAGTCGGAAATTGTCGCCCAAGCCGGTCGTGGTGGGGCTGTGACGATTGCCACCAACATGGCCGGTCGTGGTACTGATATCATTCTGGGCGGCAATGCTGAGTACATGGCCCGCTTGAAGGTGCGGGAATATCTCATGCCGCCGTTGGTGCGCCCTGAGGACGATGGCTTTGGTGTTGCTCAGGTTCCTGGGATTGATGCTCGCGAAGCGGCCCAGGGCTTTGGTGACCAGAAGCCGAAGAAAACTTGGAAGGCTTCGGCGGATCTGTTCCCGACGGAGCTGTCGGCTGAAACGGAGCAAATGCTGAAAGATGCGGTGGCTTTTGCGGTGCAGACCCACGGTGAGCAGAGCTTGTCCGAGTTGGATGCCGAGGAAAAGATTGCGGTGGCTGCGGAGAAGGCCCCGACGGAGGATCCTGTTATCCAAAAACTGCGCGAGTCCTACAACGCAGTGAAGGATACCTATGAATCTTTGACGGATACGGAGCACGACCGCGTCATTGACATTGGTGGTCTCCATGTCATTGGCACGGAGCGCCATGAGTCTCGCCGGGTGGATAACCAGCTGCGGGGCCGGGCGGGGCGTCAGGGTGACCCGGGTTCGACTCGCTTCTTCCTTAGCTTGGAAGATAACTTGCTGCGGATTTTCGGGGGCGATCGCGTTGCGGGTCTGATGAATGCGTTCCGCGTTGAAGAAGACATGCCCATTGAATCCGGCATGCTGACCCGTTCTTTGGAAGGCGCGCAAAAGAAGGTTGAGACCTACTACTACGACCTGCGCAAGCAAGTCTTTGAGTACGACGAGGTGATGAACAACCAGCGCCGCGCCATCTATGCTGAGCGCCGTCGGGTATTGGAAGGGCAAGACCTGAAGGAGCAGATGGTCAAGTATGCCGAACTCACCATCGAAGATATCGTCGAATACTACATCAACCCCGAATTGCCTTCCGAGGAGTGGGAGTTGGAGAAGTTGGTCAGCAAGGTGAAGGAGTTCATTTACCTGCTGGAAGACCTCAAGCCAGAACAGCTTGAGGATCTCTCCGTCGATGAAATCAAAGTGTTCCTCTATGAGCAGGTGCGCATTGCCTATGACCTTAAGGAAGCTCAGGTGGACCAAATTGAGCCGGGCTTGATGCGAAAAGCAGAGCGCTTCTTCATCCTTCAGCAGATTGATACGCTCTGGCGTGAACACCTCCAGCAAATGGATGGTTTGCGTGAGACCGTCGGCCTGCGCGGTTATGGTCAGAAGGATCCGCTGATTGAGTACAAGAACGAAGGCTACGAGCTGTTCTTGGACATGATGACGGCGATTCGCCGCAACGTGGTTTATTCGCTATTCGAATTCCAGCCCCAGGTTCAACCGGCTGCCCCGACACCTGAGAAAGTTTAGGAAAGTCATGGCTTAAGGAATTCCTCTAACAAGAAAGTGCTGTGGTCAATAACCACGGCACTTTCTTGTTAGAAGGCCAGATCTGTAGAAGACGTGGGTTTAGAAGACGCGGTTTTAGAGTCCCAGACCTATTGAAACAATAGACCTGGAATCAACAGGCGACTGACGGTGCGGCCATCTTCTAAAGACTGAATTTCGAAGGCTCCACCCATCTGCTGAATCAGGGCCTGACTCAGCCGCAGGGATAGCCCTGGATTCTCTTCCAAGACAGCTTGCAATACGGGGTCAGCAGAATCGGCGTCAGGTTGAAGGGCTGCAAGCAACAAGGGGTCCAGCATGCCATTGTCCGTGATGCTGAATTCCAATCGATTGTCTGGCTGAGGCTGGCACCAAACATCCAGGCGTCCCCCCAGGAGGCAGCGCTGACAGGCCGTCACCAAGAGCGATTGGATAATGCCCGATAGCTTCAGCGCGTCGCCTTGGATTTGGAAATGTTGGATATCCGACCAGTGAAATTGACACCAGAGCTGGCGAGCCGAAATCAATGGATCAAGCTGCTGTTTTGCCTGTTTGAGTAGTCTAATCAGTGGGGTGGTTTGGGCGTGAATCTTTAAGTCCCACTGTTCCTGATGGAAGACATTTCCCATGGCTTCCACTGTTGTTTCAAGTTTTTCTAGGGCCTGACGGGATGCGAGAGACAGAGAGACTTCGTCTTCTTTCAGGCGTGATAGCTCTGTGGTGAGGCCCATTTGAAAATGTTCACCGCAGAATTGCTTGTACCAATTCAGTTGCTCAAGTTGTCCCTGGCGAGTCTGGGACTGAATCATGCGGCGGGCCGATCGCCGAGACCAGGATAGTTGCTGAACCAGGAGCTGCGTCAGTTCAATGGCACGCTTGCTCCAGGGACGACGATGGCTTTCTCCGATCAGGATTGCCCCCTGGGGGATGTCACTGGTGGGGTCGATCAGATTAAAGCCAAGGAGCTGCTTGAGTTGGGGAAAGGTGAGCCACTGGCGCGTGGAGACCGTGAGGGATTCTGCAGATTGGAGTAGGGGTCGTCCAGATTCGGCCAACTGTTGCAGTAGGGGCTCGGTGACGCTGTCGATGACGAGTCCGCCCGGGAGGCACCAACTCCCATCTGCGGTGTATGCTGCCGCTATCTTGGCCATGCCGTCGCGGGGAGACCAGGCGAGTAAAGCAACCCAAGGGGCCTTGAGCAGTTGGGCGATCGCTTGCATGGCGATGGCATCGATGCGATCGGGGTCAGCTTCTTTCTGCAGGGCGCTTAGCCCCCACTGAAGTGCTCGATGGATGTCCTGAAGCCGATTCATATCATCCGCTAGCGATCGCTGATGCATCAGCGTTGCGACTTGGCGGGCCACATCTCTCACCAGCTTTAGTTCTGTCCCCGACCAACTCCGGGGCTGTTCACTGGTTGCAATTAAAACCCCTGTATTGGCTGAACCGGGCACCACTGGACAGAGCATCAGGGCACGGACACCTGCTTTTTCTGCAAGCTGCGATCGCCATTGCATAAACCGCAGATCTGACTGCCAATCCTCAATCATAAGGGCGTCTCTCTGCTCATCGAGTAGGGGACGATCCAAGGCATTGAGGGCTGCAAGGGGCCCCGTCAAAAGCTTGCGACGATTGGCTTGGTGCTGAAAGACGATTGAAAAACCGCTGCCTTCTTCCTGGGACTGGACTAACAGCAGGCGATCGAGACCCAGGCGGTCAAATAGGTAAGCCGCAGTACTTTTCAGGGCGGTCTTCCAATCGCGTAGATTTCGAACGGCACTGCCTAGTGCTGCCACGGCGGCTTGATCCGCTTGGCCAGTTCCCAGGGTGTCTTCCAGCTGTTCGAGCGGGGCGATGAGCGTGGCCAGTTGCGCAACACCCTGGAGATATTGCTTCTCGCCATCGCTCCAGAGATGGGGCGATAGGCCTGCGGTTGCGAGGAATCCAAGCAAATGACCGCTGGAGCCCACAGGGGATGCCATCAGAGACCGTACGCGTAGCTGCGTTTGAAGATAGCTAGAGACCTCTGCTTGAAGGGCGCTATCTGTATCGCTGATGGATAGCATGCGATCGCTTTTGAGGAGATGATAAAGCCGTTCACAATCTGCCACCGCGAGGGTGACTTCTCCTGGACTTCCCCCTTGGGTCTGACGGGTTAGCCTGGGCCAAAAGTTACGGTCCTGGGGATTAAACCAGTAGAAGAAGGTGCGGCTGCTCCCAATGAATTGGTGGGTTTCATCGACAATCTTTTGGAGTCGCTCTTCAAAGGTTGGCAGCGCTCGCAGTTCATCCAGTAGGCGTAGTAGGGGGACCTCCGGTCGTTTCTGTTGTTGGTTCTTCCTCAGACTCTCGGCTTGGTGCAACGCTACGGCCAATTGACCACAGAGCATGGATAGCGCTGCAATCTCGTCCGCTTGGGGGGTCATGCCCCATTCCGGCATCCCTAAAAGGACAATGCCATAGCAAACATCCAAATAATGGATGGGGAAGAGCAGCGTGCTTTGAATCTGATTATCCTGGGCGATCGCCTTCCACTTGCCCGCCTGTCGTTCTTGGCTTAGGTCCGGGACATGGAGGGGACGCCGCTGAAAAAAGACTTGCTCCAGTAATCCGCCGTGATCCAAGCGCAACCGTTCTTGGTGGAGGAGTCGTTTACTGCTGGGGCTAACGCCTTCATGGCCCAGGAGACAATCCTCAGAACTTTGGTATAGACCAAACCAGACCAGGCTGTACCCCATTTCCTTCGCTAGGAAGGGAACCGTTGCCTCCAGCAGGGCCGTTACGTCGGTCGTTTCCCGCAGGGTTTTGAGCAGTTGGCTAAGGCGTGCGAGTTTCTTATCTTGAACCGTCGAGGATGTCATGGTCTTACCCCCTCGGCCCAATATAAATGGACCCCATACCAATGGGACGAATCAGCCCAGACACTGCGTTGCCCGTGGCATGATTGCACTGTTGAGAGCTCCCTCGTGGTGCTTCTATTCTTCTCTGACGTCTCACGACGATGCCCCCTCACAACAAGCTGCTTATGCCAACCCTGTACGATGGAATATCCAGGATTCGCTCACCTCAGGCTCCACGAATCGAATGTCCCCATGGAGCAGTTAATCCCCCAACGCAGGGCCGTTTTCGTGCCTGGACCCTCGCGTTTCTATAGTTCCCGCTAAAGCCAGGTTGCTTTCCATGCTTGGCCCTATCCCTAGCGCTCTCTCCAAATGTAATCTAATAGATGTGGGGATGACCCGCCTGAGCCACTGGTCTCAAAAGTTCTTGACCTCAAGTCTCTGAAACATTCTTGACCTTAAGCGCTTTGGGGTGAGCGATGGTGGGCTCAATGCCCCAGCTAAAACGCCCTAGTTAAACTGTTCGGATCGGTGAGTCACTTGGATCTCTATACTTCCTTTGCCCGTCCTCTTCTTTTTTCAGGTCTGAAGCTAGATCCTGAGCGGACTCACCAGCAGGCGTTGCAGTGGCTCAATCGTCTCGACCGTCCGGATTCTGGAGCTGGCTCTCAATGGATGCGTCGCCGCTTGCGAGATAATTTTTCGTTGGCTGACGAGAGACTGGAACGGACCCTTTGGAATCAAACATTCCCCAATCCCGTTGGGCTAGCGGCAGGATTTGATAAGGATGGAATGGCGTCTACGATCTGGCCGGATTTTGGCTTTGGCTTCGCTGAAGTGGGGACGGTGACTTGGCATGCCCAGCCGGGTAACCCGAAGCCAAGACTGTTTCGCCTATTAAAAGATGAAGCCGTTCTCAACCGCATGGGCTTCAATAACCAAGGCTCGGAAGCCCTGGCTCAACGCCTCGCCAGCCAGCAACACCAGAACCGCTCATTTCCCCTCGGCATTAACTTGGGCAAGTCGAAGATCACACCCCTCGAAGAGGCCGCTGGAGACTATGCCGCCAGCTTCAATGCCCTTAAAACCTTGGGAGACTATTTCGTTGTCAATGTCTCTTCGCCCAATACGCCGGGGTTGCGCTCGCTTCAGTCTACAGAGCAACTCAAACCCATTTTGGCTGCGATTCAAACGGCCAACACTGAGCAGCGGCCGCTACTCGTAAAAATTTCCCCGGATTTAGCCGAAGCAGACATTGCTGCTGTCGTTGATCTCGCACTGGAATATCGCCTCGCTGGCATCATTGCCACGAACACTACCATCCAGCGGTCAAATTTGCGCACCCAAATTTTGGTGACGGGAAAAAATGTTGCCGATGAGGCGGGCGGCATTAGCGGTAAGCCCTTGGGCGATCGCGCCAACCAAGTGATCCGATTCATCTACAACCGCACCCAAGGCCAACTTCCGATTATTGGCGTGGGCGGAATTTTTACTGCGGAAGATGCCTGGAATAAAATCACGGCAGGTGCTAGCCTGGTCCAAATTTACACGGGCTGGATTTACGAAGGCCCTTGGATGGTCAAGCGAATCCTGACAGGTTTGTTGCACAACGTAGAGGCCCATGGGCTTTCTTCCCTAGCGCAGGCAACCGGGCTTCACGCAGATTTTTCCGAGGAATAATTCAAAGTAAAAAGCCCAATCTGTATCGGTTCGAGCACTTATCTCTGAATCGGTTTTGCGCTGGAAAAATCCGTGTTTTTCTGAGGGGTTGAACTCTAAAAAGGAGCGGAAAATCAGACAAATTTGAGGCGCAAATGTAGCCCTGAAAAAATAAATTTCTCTGGCGGTGGCCATTCTGCATCAGATTGGGTACCATGCACTAGCATAAATTCGGTCTATTCAAAAGATCGGGCTTTGGTCTCAGGGGAAATGCTTTCTGTGTGGGCGTTTCGGGTAGTGCATGTGCGTTTACAGTCTGGATAAAAGTAGGGGAAACCTTGCTCATTACCAGTGCAGCAGGTAAGCTCGCTTTCTCGAAGTCGGCAAATCAACGCGAATGGGTAGGTAAACCGTGTTTAAGGGGCTGTTCTCCGGTAATAAACAGGGCGTCGGGGTCGAATTGACTCCGGAACGTATCAACGTGGCTCAGCTAAAGAAGCAGGGTCAGGGTTACAAGCTCGTCAATCTGGTGTCTAAGGAGATGCCTGAAGACGTCATCCAAGACGGTCAAATTGTGAATCCGCCGGCTCTGGCGGAGCTTTTGCAATCGGTCGTTGAAGAGGGCAAAATCAAGTCGAAAAAAGTGGCAACGGCCATTTCAGGTCGAGATGTCATTGCTCGATTGATTTCCGTCCCTGCTGAGCTTGATGAAAGCGAATTGCGGGACATGGTGCTTAACCAGGAGGCCGGACTCTACTTACCTTTTCCGCGAGAAGAAGCGGACGTGGACTATCAGAAACTTGGTTTCTTTGTTGATGAGGATGGCATCGAGAAAGTTCAGGTTTTGCTCGTTGCAACGCGCCAAGATATCACTGATACCTACATCAGTACGTTTCAGGAGGCTGGTCTCGAACTGGATGTCCTGGAGATTAGTAGCTTTGCCCTGATTCGAACGATTCGCCAGCAGCTTCAGCAGTTCAGCTCCCAGGAAGCGGTGGCGATCGCCGACATCGAGTTTGATAACACCGAAATTTCCATCGTCGTCGACGGTGTACCGCAGTTCTCCCGCACGGTTCCTATCGGCACCTACCAAATTTGGCAGTCCCTCTGTCGGGCCATGAACATGCCGCCGTCTCGTGATACGGAGTCCTTGCGTGGCATGACGGTTCCCGTGACGCCTGTTGACAGCATTGGGACAAAGACGGCACCGGGCAATCCTGGCTCCGCTGCAATGCTACGGGTGTTGGGAGATTTGTCAGACGAATTGCGCCGCTCCATCGATTTTTATCTCAATCAAGATGAAAATCTGGAGGTGGCGCAGTTGTTGTTAGCTGGTCCTGGTGCTTGTTTAGGCCAACTGGATGAATTTTTCAGCCAGCGTCTTAGCTTGCCTGCCAGTCAGGTTGATCCGTTTTCGACATCCTCCATTGAGGCGGGTGCTGATGTGGATGAAACGCAGCGTCCCAGTATGGGCGTTGTGCTGGGTTTAGGACTTCGCGAGGTGTGAGGCAATGTATAGCTTAGACGTTAATTTTCTCAGTGATCGCGGTACAAAGACCCAAGATGTTGCCCCCCGGGCGCGTCGCTCAACGGGTCCGGTCAACTGGACGCCTGCGATCGCAGGAGCGCTTTTGGGGGCTTTATTTCCACTCCTAGCCTTGGGGGCGTTGCTGTTTGCTCAAAGTGGTGGGCGTCAGCTCCAGAGTGAAAAAGCAGAAGTTGACCAAGAACTGGCGGCCTTGCAAGCCGAGATTGCTGAACTCAATCGACTCAGTGCTGAAACTGAGGCGATTGAAGGAGATACGGCTTCACTCGTCGGTGTCTTCGATAAGCTCAAGCCTTGGTCAGCCGTCCTGCAGGATGTCAGCAATCGGGTCCCGACGACGGTCCGGCTCCAGTCTGTGAAGCAGTCCGAGGGAGATGGTGTCGATTCTGTTGACGCTTTGGTTCTTTCGGGAAATGCCGAATCCTATGAAGACGTTAATGACTTCATGTTGACCCTCGGAGGGTCGAGCTTCTTCGAAAAGGAAGGTGTGGTTCTTCAAGAGGCAACCCTGGCTGATGACCCAACAAAAGTGGAGGTCAAGACCAGCGGTGAGAATGCACCCCAGGTCAAAGTCGAACCGGCTCAGGTGGTGAACTACACCATCAATGCGCCCTTTGCCGAATGGACCTATCAAGGAGAGGCGGGCGAAACGACGCTGGTTAATCTCTCCAGCTTGGGTGCCGAGGGCTTGGTCACTCGCATTGAGGAATTGAAAGCGCAAGGGGTAATTGACTAATGACATTCACTGAAGAGTTTGTACCGGTTCAAGATACGGGGGGCGAAGCATCGCCCTACCCGACGGCGTTTGGGGTCACGTTTACGCCTCCAGTTATTGGTGGTGTGTTGGTCGCAGTCGGAATCTTGGCAGGGTTGTGGCTGTTGTTTAGTAAAGTCATACCCGCCTTCGAAGCCAATGGTGAGCTGTCGAACCAGATTGAGCTGGATCGTCAAAACTTGGAAACTCAGCGGGAAAATCTCGCAAATCGTGGAGAGTTTGTCGCTCGCCAACAGTCTGCCCTGGCTGAATACGACCAAACCATGGAGCTGTTTGCTGACGAACAGTCACTGGATACCCTACTGCTGGACATCAGTCAGCAACTGCCCAATCCCAAGGAGGTTTTGCGCAGCTTCTCCCCTGAAGGAGAAATGGAAGTGGTGAATGACGGTTCCCTCGGAGAATCCGTCAATGGCATGTTGAAACGTCAAGATTACAAAGTCTCCATTGAAGGGACCTATCAGGAAACCCAGGATTTTCTGGATAGCTTGGAGCGTCTTCAGCCGCTGATGTTGGTTTCTGGCGTTGATACCCAGGCCGCAGAACTGGTTCAGGAGGTGAATGTGGGTCCCTTTGGTCAGGTCAGTATCAATCGTAAGGATCCACAGCTGAAGACGTCGTTGAACTTGCAGGCGCTCATTGAGCGGCCTCGGGAAGAGTTTGAGGCAGACCGACAGGCTGCTGCTGCGGATGCGACTGCCGCTCCGGCTCAGTAGAGCTGACCTAAATCAGGCTCTGGGCGATCGCCCTTGCGGTATGCCGACCCCTGGTAAATCCATTTCAGTCCATAGTGTGCTTGCAATTTTAAGGTGAGGATCAACGATGAAACCATTTCTTGGCTTTAGTAGCTTGGCAGCAGCGAGTGCAATGGTTGTTGCTGCGGCGCAACCCACTCTGGCAGCACCGACTCAGGTAACGGGGGTCGATATTAAGGAGACCAGTGGTGGCATTGAGCTACAGCTCAAGACGCGTTTTGGCGATCGCCCCCAAGTTTTCTCCGCGCCCCGGGGCAATAGCTGGGTTGCTGATGTCATCAACACGCAGCTCAAACTCTCCGGTGGGACTGTTTTTCGCCAAGACAATCCAGCGCCTGGTATTGCGGCGGTGCAAATTCTGCCCCTCGACGAAAACAGCATTCGTATCGTTGTAACCGGTACGGAAACCCTTCCCGCTGGTGAAGTCTTGGCTCGCAATAATAAAACGCTAGCCTTTGGTATCAAGACCGACTCCGGCGTTGCAGCCATTCCGGCCCAGCCTGCTGCGCCCATCACAGCCCAAGGGCAAATTGCTCAACCCCAGGCTCAGCAAGTTGATCCGCCCGATGTCCTGGTGCCTAACCCAACTGTGACCATTGAGGGTGAACCTGCGGTTCAGCAAGGCATTGACCCCGCACCTCCGTTCTTGCCCCGCGCCGTGGCTCCTCCCGTTGGCGACATTGCGGTTTCGGAAATCAATTTCCAGCCGACGAATGTTGACTTGGGCACGGCGGTACGAATTCCTCGCTTGGTCCTGCGTGAAGCCCCAGCCCGTGAAGTGTTGGCCCTGCTGGCGCGTGCTTCTGGTCTCAACTTGGCCTATAGCCCTGCGTCAGGTGAAGATTCGTCTTCCTCGGCAGAGGGGGATGAAGGCCCCAAGATTTCTCTGGATGTGGAGAATGAGCCTGTTCAGGACGTCTTTAATGCTGTGTTGCGTTTGAGCGAACTGGAAGCAAATCGGGTCAACAACACGATTTTTGTCAGCCCCCAGTTGCCGAACGAAGTTAAGGACATCGTGGTTCGCACCTATCGCCTGAACCAGATTACTTCGGGTGAAGCGTCTGCCTTCCTGGCGAGTATGGGCGCTGAGCGCGTGATTACTAGAACAACTCGGAGTACTGAAGTTGATACTCAGGAGTTGGGTGATGGCGATAATGCGCCGGAACTGACAACGTCGCGAACCACTGAATCTGAAGAACTCACCACCGATCGCGTAGAGCTGGAAGATTCTGTCCCCGTGTTGCGCGGTACTCAGGTGTTGGCTGATTCGCGAACCAACTCGGTCACCATTGTGGGTCCTCGGAATTTGGTGGCGATCGCCTCCGCCAAAATCACCGAACTTGATCTTCGCAAGCGTCAAGTCGCTGTGAACGTTCGCATCATTGATATTGACCTGGGCAACGCAACCAGCATCGGTTCGAGCTTCTCCTTCGGTGTTGCGGGTAATCGTTTTGTCAACGAAGGTGGTATTGCACTGTTCAACTTTGATACCTCTGGAAGTGAAGGGAGTCGTGCTCCTGGACAATCCGTCGGTGTCACGCCTCAAAACGTTGGTCAAACCGTTGCCGGTGGTTTCCAGTCGGGTGCTGCCTTTAATGTTGTGCGCGATTTTGTGGCGCAGCTTCAGGCCAATGTCCAAAACGGTAATGCGAAGGTGCTGACCGATCCAACCGTGGTTGTCCAAGAAGGTGAAACGGCATCCGTGGAACTCACGGAAGAGGTCGTCACCAACATTACGACCTCTGTGACTCGTGATGCAGGTGGCAGTGAGACCAGGACTGAAATTGAAAAAGAAGACGCTGGCCTAAGCCTTGCCATTCAAGTTGATCGCATTGATGACAATGGCTTTATTAATCTGTCTGTCTCACCTTCCATTAAGGGGATTGCTGGCTTTTCAACCTTCCCCGGTGGCACCATCACCCTGTTGAATGAGCGTAAGCTGACATCGGGCACGATTCGTTTGCGCGATGGTCAGGGCTTGATTCTCTCGGGTATCATTCAAGACTCGGATGTTAATACTGTCTCGAAGGTCCCTCTCTTGGGTGATCTGCCCATCCTGGGTGCCCTGTTTAGAAGAACAGTTCGGAACAACTCCCGCACAGAGGTTGTGGTTATGGTAACGCCCCAGATTCTGGATGATTCCGATCGCTCGACCTTTGGCTATGCCTACGTACCGAGTGGTGGAGCGCGTCGCTCTTTGGATGCCAGCACACTGCGTTAGGGCTTGATTCCTCACCGAATTGACCCATGGATTGACTGAAAAGCCCCCGGCGTAATGCGCCGGGGGCTTTCTTCATGGACGACTGCTCACCATCTATCGGGACGCAGAGTCTGGGGATGTAGAGTCTGGGGATGTCGTAAACGCTCTAGGCAGAATGTCTACAGCACAAACCGCAGCATCAATGGCACAACGGATTGGAACAGCTTGACGAAAAAGTTACCGCTGTTGTCTCCTTCTAGGGGAGGTTCTTCGGTTAGTGCCGTAATGCTTTGTTCCACCATCAGTACGCTTTCTTCATCTTGGGCCGCTGCAAATAGTGCTTTTGCTTTCTCCAAATCAGCGACGGCAGGCTCTATCTGCCCCATGGCTGAAGTGGACATGCCGCGGCCAAGATAGGCGGCGGCCATCTCTGAATCCTTTTTTAGAGCTTCACTGTAGAACTCCATGGCTTCAGGGTGGCGGCCTTGTCTGGCGGCGCTTAGGGCCCAGCTGTAATAAACATCTTTGGTGATCAGCTGGCCGGGAATGGCGATCGCTCCTCGGAAGCTGGCATTTTCGAGCAATGCCCCCTCAAATTGCGTACTCCCTAGATAGGCCCCGCGCAGATCCGCCCCACGCAAGTCTGCTCCACTGAGGTCTGCTCCATATAAATTGGCGCCGTAAAGCACGGTGCCCTGTAAATTGGCGCCGCGTAGGTTTGCCCCTTGCAAGCTGGCCCGCCCAAGATTGGCTCCCCGTAGATTGGCCTCGGATAGATCAGCACCGTCCAACTGAGCTAACACGAGGCCCGCTTGCTCTAAAGAACATCGCGAACATTGCTTGGTCGATAGCAACTGGCGAATTGGGTCCTCAGCTGCATTGACTGTTCCAAGGCTGAAGGCGATCGCACTAAAGCCCATGAGCCAGGGCAAGCGGCGTACAAAATTTTGCATAGATCTATTACAGAGCAATGGGGACAGAGCAATGGGACGAAGCAACGAAGTTAGGGAGAATTCAGTACCCGAGCTGTTTACGTATTAGCCATTTTGGTTTATCTGTCTGGCCATTCTAGGGTATGTGTTACGGACTGTCAGGTTTCTTGTCGGTTTGTCGGCCAGTTCCTTGACTGGCACCGCCCTTGCCTATCTCTTGATAGGCAAGGATGGACCGTTTCCAGCGGCTATTTTGTTGCAGCTCATGATTTTTGGGAGCGAAGATTGTAGTTGGAATTGTGGGTTATGAATGATCCCGAAATGATTAGCTAGAAACCCCGTTTTTTCTGAGTCAATAGAGTAGGTAAATATCTGCTCCTACCTCGGGACCACCTCGTATTGCCCGAGAAGGCATGAAACGCCTCAATGCAGGACAGGCCATATCTTTGACGATATTCACTCTTTGATGAGTATTTGTACTCAAAATCTGGCTAAAAAGGCCATAGAGATCAGTGCAATCTACATAACTTAAACTTTTTGTCGGTGCAAAATTGTGATTTTGCCCTTAGAATGTGTCATTGAAACGGCTGACTCATCTAGGTTTCAGCAGTTAATCGATGAAATTTGTTGTCTAATGTCTTCTGAGATGCTTAACTTTAGAACTGAGGAGTTGCTAACAGCTACCTCTGGAATCTAAAAGTTAACTGTAAGAGGGCAAGTTGCTCGGTCCCGATTTAGAGATCGAAGCACCTAAACCAGTCGCGTAGCAATCAATTCTTAAGGAGACCTTATGAACAAGGGTGAACTCATTGATCAGGTCGCGGATAAAGCGAGCGTGACCAAGAAGCAGGCAGATGCAGTGATCACTGCTGCTCTGGAAACGATTGTCGAAGCCGTTTCGGGTGGTGACAAGGTGACTCTCGTTGGTTTCGGTTCGTTCGAACGTCGCGAGCGCAAAGCTCGTGAAGGTCGCAACCCGAAGACCGGCGCGAAGATGGAGATTCCCGCAACTCGCGTTCCTGCTTTCTCTGCCGGTAAGCTCTTCAAGGAAAAAGTTGCTGACTAACACTGTTAGTTGGTGTCCCATTCCTAATCAAGTATCAATTTGCGGAATAGTCTGGCGGCGTTAGCTGTATAGGCATTCCTAAGGAGTTCTAGGGGCAACCCTAGGACTCTTTCTCAGTTCTGGAGGTTCGAGCAGTGGGGGATAGGCGCTTATTGTGGGTGCAATGGTGAGGCCGGGGCATGGAGGGAATCTGGATTGGGCGGCGGAGGTCGCCGGTTGTGAGCCGTCTATGCTGCTGGATTTCTCTGCCAGTATTAGCCCCCTCGGTCCGCCCCAAAGCATTGTGCAGGGGTTGCATGATCAAATGGGGGCTGTGCTGGCAGCCTATCCGAGTCCTGGATATGGTGAATTGCGAGCTAGTATCGGCCAGCATCATGGTCTCGGTGCGGAATGGGTGCTGCCTGGCAATGGTGCGGCAGAGTTGTTGACTTGGGCAGCGCGTGACTTGGCTGACTGTCGTCGGGTTTATCTGATGGACCCAGGGTTTGGCGATTATGCGAGATCGCTGCGGGCTTCTGGGGCTAGGGTTGAGTCCTTGCCCTTGGATGTTGAGCTGCTTTTTGATGCTGAGCTGTTTTTGGATGCTGAGCTGGGGTGGCTGGGTGACGAGCCCAGGGGCGCCTGTGAGCCCCTAAACTGGCCTGCTTTGACCGCCGATGATGGCATCGTCATCAATAATCCTCATAATCCAACGGGATACCTGTTCTCGGCGGAATCGCTGCGATCGCTGCTGGCTCAGGGAGGGTTGGTGGTGGTTGATGAGGCGTTTATGGATTTCTTGCCGCCGGAGCGTCAGCAGAGTGTCGTGGGCTGGGTGCAGGCGTTCCCGAACTTGGTGGTGCTGCGATCGCTGACGAAGTTCTACAGCCTAGCGGGATTGCGCTTGGGCTATGCGCTACTGCATCCCGACCGTGCCCAGCGTTGGCAGCGGTGGCGTGACCCTTGGCCTGTGAACAGTTTGGCTGCGATCGCTGGACAAATCGGCTTGCGGGATAAGGCGTTTCAACGCAAAACCTGGACGTGGTTGCCAGAGGCGAGGCGAACGCTTTTGTCAGGGCTTCAGGACTTGCCGAGGCTGGATGTGTATCCTGGATCTGCCAATTTTCTGCTGGTGCGTAGTCAAGTTTCCTGTACGCAGTTGCAGACGCAGCTTTTGAAGAAATATCACATTTTAATTCGGGACTGTATGAGTTTCCCTGCCTTGGGCGATCGCTTCTTTCGTGTCGCAGTGCGCCGTTCTGAGGATCATCAGCGTTTGTTGACAGCGTTGGGCACTATTCTTGCAGAGATTCAGGCCGAACAGGGCCTAGCAGAACAGGGCCTAGCCGAACAGAACCTAGCCGAACAGGACCTAGCTGAACAGGACCTAGCTGAACAGGACATCGTGCCGAAGGCGCAGGCAGTTGCTGGAGAGACAATGTGACGCTGTACGACTACGACCTCGTTGTATTGGGAGATTCGCCGGCAGCACGGGTCAGCATTGAGTTGGCCGCTCGTTATCGGGCGAGAGTCGCTTGGGTGCGAGATCTTACATCTAAGGCATCTTCCTCTGGCTCATTTATGTCCGCAGAGCTTGCCTGGTTTGGATTCCACGCTTTCCGAACAATGGTGCTGGAGCAACCACTGAGCCGGTCGCTTTCCCCTGTTGATGCGGCGAAATTGTTCGCCTCGGCGCGACAGCAGGCACAGATTCATCAACTGCGACAGAGTTCAGCAGGGTTTGAGACTTTAGGGGTCGATCTTCTTGATCCTCTTTCCCCCCCTGGAACCCAGCCTGCGGTTGCAGGGGACTGGATATTCGACTTGAGGCAACGACGGTTGGTGTTGTCCCGACAGCTCCGCCCATCTGCGACTTTGGCCGGGCTTCCTTCCTCGCAGCGTATGCTCCAGGCACGCAGCTATTTGTTTGCACCTGCGGCAAAGCCCAGCATTCCCCCGATTCCGGGGCTGGATAAAATTGCTTGGGACACTCTGCACAGTTGGCTTGATTGGCCTCGTTTGCCTCGCTCTGTCACGATTGTGGGGCAAGACCCTCGCGGTATTGCGCTCGCACAGTTGTGGGCGCGTTTGGGATGTGATGTGACCCTTGTAGCTCAGCAGGCTGATGTGGCTCAGCAGCCTTATGTGCTTCAGCAGCCTTATGTGGTTCAGCATCCTCACCTGATAAGCAGTTCCAGTGCGCAGCCTGCTGCTGATTTGCTGGAATCTTTACTCCAGGCGGAAGGCGTCCGACTTATTCGCGATGTTGAAAGCTTAACGGTGGTATCCAAGGCTTTAGGCGGTGATGGTGTTCAAAGCCTTGGCAGTAACGACCGGACGGGTGAGCCAGTGGCTGACCCTGATGAGAGCCGGAGCCCTATTCAAGTGGCTGCGGATCGTCAGAGCTGGGAAACAGAGCGTTTGGTGTTGGCAACGGGCTGGAAGCCTGATTGGGAGGCTGTTCAGTGGTCAACCCCTAGGCCAGCTATCGGGCTGGACGAAACGGACAATATTAGCGTCACCCCCTGGGGACAAACCCATCATCGCCAGGTGTATGCTGCAGGGGCAGTCCTGGGGCGGGATGGCTATGGGGCCGTGGATCGTCAGTTAGCAACGGCTGCCACACGTCATATTCTGTTTGGTTGCCGTCCCAAAGCGTCTTCGGATGCAGCGCCTCGTGTCTTCTGGACGTCGCCACCTCTTATCGCTTTGGGATTGACGCTGGAGCAAGCTCAGGCAAAATATGGTGCGGATGCGCAGGTTTGCTCTGGTGCAATCCAGGAGAATCTCCATCTACACCTGAGTGATGCCGTTGTGGGTTCTATTCAGTTGGTCGTGCATCGAAGGACGGGCCAGCTGCTGGGGGCGGTCTTGATGGCGCAAGCCGCCGCAGAGTGGAGTGGGACAATTGTGCTGGCACTCCAACAAAAACTCTCGGTGAAAGCCTTGGCCCAGATGCCCTATCTGGAGCCGACCGCTGCTGCTCTGATTCAGTCCGCAGCAGAGCAATGGCGTTGGCAGCGATTATCGGATCGACCTCGCGTGGAAGATTTGTGGGAGCGATTTTTCAACTGGCGACGAACTGGGGGAATTTAGTTAAGAATTTAGAATGAAGAATTTAGAATTTAGACTTCAGATTTCGGTGATAAGCCTGGTCCTCAGCCTGAAACAGGCTAGCCTAGTTCGAGCAGGAACGTGATTTTAATTCTGCATTCTTAATTCTGAATTCTTCATTCCTATGGACCGCTGCCGCGTCGAAGTCATTTCCCAAACTCCTAACCCGCAACAAACGATGTATGCGGCGATGCACCAGGATTACAGCGAGAATTTTGTGGTGGATGAACGCTCGGAGTGGCCTGATGAAGTCAAAGCTGGGGAAACAATTGTCAAGCGTCTTCTGGCTGGGGAACGGGGTCACTACGGTCCGCTAGAGCATCCGCAGATTGTTTTAAACTGTGGCTTCTTTCCCCATAGTGTGATGCAGCAGGCTCGAACTCATCGCGTCGGAATTTCTTTCGATGTTCAGAGTATGCGCTATACGGGATCTCGGGTGATGGAGATTGCTGAGGGAAAGCGGGATGTAGAGGATATTTTCTATTTGCGTCCGGTGGGGGACTATCGCGATCGCCAGGGCAAGCGTTACCACTATTCTGAGGAACAACGTCAGCGTGACCTGGCGTGGTGCTTGGAGGCGGCGAGGGGCTATGCGGCGGACCTGGAGGCGGGTTGGTCGGAGGAGCATGCTCGGGGCAAGCTACCGTTTGATTACCGACAGCATTTTGTCATAAGCTTGAATGTGCGATCGTTTATGCATTTTCTTGATCTGCGCAGTAAGAAGGACGCACAGTTGGAAATACAACAGCTCTGCGATCTGATGTGGCCGCACTTTCAGGCTTGGGTTCCGGCGATCGCAGACTGGTATGAAACCACCCGTTTGCACAAAGCCCGGCTCTCGCCCTAGGGACATGTCTTTTTTCAAGATGATGATGAGCCAGGGGGGAGCGATCGCCCTGGGCATACTCCCATTCTTCCTCGTGATACAGCCCACTCAGGCTGAAGTGTTTTCGCCTGACTTTATGCGTTTGAAACAGCGTCTAGAGCAAGTTGGATTCACGGTTAGGCTGGAACGTCCACCCAGCAAGGGGAGCTATGGAACCTTTCAGATCAAAACTCGGTCGATTTGGATCAATCCGGTGGTGTCGGAGTTAGGGATTGCGGAGCCGACGTTGGTCCATGAGGCGGTTCATGCGGTTCAGTATTGCACGACCGTTAAGGTGAAGCCCGGGGCTGAAAAGCTAAAACCTTTTGGTTTGGATCTGGATACTCCTACCTTTTTGCGGCCCTATTTCATGCGCTACAGCGGCGATCGCCGCCATGTCGAGCGCGAAGCCTATACGGTTCAGATTCGAGGCGATCGCATCGACTATGCGATGCAGTTGCTTCAGAAACACTGTTCTCCAAAGCGCTAGTTCCCCAAGGCGCTAGTCCCCCAAAGCGCTAGGCCATGAAACGCTAGATCCGAGCGATCGTCACTTGTTCTGGCTGATCCTGGTACTTGCCCTTGCGGGTTTCATAGCTGACCTCACAGGGGGAGCCCTCAAAGAAAATCAGTTGTACACACCCCTCATTGGCATAAATGCGTGCATCCGCCGGAGAGCTATTGCTAAACTCCAGCGTCAAATGTCCCCGCCATCCTGCTTCTGCCGGAGTCAGATTCGCAATAATTCCCGCCCGCGCATAGGTGCTCTTACCAATGCAGAGCACCGTTGCATTATTGGGCACTGCCAGCTTCTCCAGGGCAACCCCCAAGCCATAGCTATGCCCCGGCAAAATGAAGAACGCTCCCAACTCATCCTCGTGCAGCTTTGCGGGTTCCAAATTGTCAGGATTAAACCGCTTTGGGTCAATCACAGTCCCTGGCACATGGCGAAAAATCTGAAAATCTTCCGGTGACAGACGAATGTCATAGCCATAGCTGCTGAGCCCGTAGGACAACACCGCTACGCCCGCCTCAGTCCGCCGCACCAAGCTGGGCTCAAAGGGCGCAATCATGCCGCCTGCGGCCATTTCTTTAATCCATAGATCATTCTTAATCATGGGCGTTTGGGTTTGATGGGTGTCCCTGAGTGGAGGGGTAATACAAAACGGAAAGCAAGACGGAACGAAAATCAGGAATCAGTCTATTCCTGGAATTCGGAGTTGTCCCGGCAAGACGGGTAGGTCTTGGGGGCTTGCCCCTGTCTCTGCCTGTTGACATTCCTTAGAACCCTGATTTCCCTCAGAACTTGGATCTCCCTTAGAGTCACCGGGTTTGCGCCGGGAAGCAGACCGCTTGGCTGAAGGCGTTGGAAGCGTCACCTGGCATCGCTTTTCCCCATTCGTTGGGGCTAAGGGGTCTTTGAGGATATCCTGAGCGATGGGAACCCCCGGACTTGCCGGGCTCTCTTTTGCCGAGGGAAAGGGGGTTGAGGCAACGCTTGCAGCAGTGGTTGCTAAGGGCAACTTTTCCAGAGGAGCCGCCTCAAACGCTATGGCTTCTGGAGGGACATGAAACAGATTGCGCAGCTTCGTCACTTGGTCTGCTGTTTCGATCAAGGCTTCGGACATCTGCTGTCCCATCAAGACAATGTCCACATGGCGGGGCCTGTGCTTCAGCAACTCTAAAACCTCGGCTTCCGGAATAATCCCATGGAAGACGGCAAGGCTTAGCTCTTCTAGAATCACCTGCTCGTAACGACCACTTTCGATCGCATCCTGAACAAACTCCCACAGTTCCAGGACCGCTTCGCGCTCCTCCGCTTGCTCCGGTGCTTGATTAATCGAATGGGACAAGCGGCATCGAACCCAGTCTAAATTTTGGCTCAAATGGGTGGGATTATCAGGACCTTGACCAATACCACCCTTGAAAAACTGGACAATCAATACCGCAGTACCCTGACCCGCATTGCGCAATGCCTGGGACATGACATGGGTAAAGAAATTTCGGTGAACACAGGTAAAAACCTGAACTTGTCCTTCAATGGGAGACAAGTCGCTCACGTCACGCCAAGAAGTAGACTCCGTCTGCCGATTGCCAATGGATTGATTCGCCACCGAACCGCTGCCTGTGCCTCGAGGAAAGCGAACATGAATTTGAGGTTGAGCAATCATACGATAGCGGCGTGATGTATGAAACTATTGTTTAGTACCTGCGTACTTTCTGAGCGTTTTGCAATGCTAAATGTAGCGTATTCTGGCGCATCTTATTGTTCTTAGACGCTACATGTAACTCTATCGTGATTTGTTGGCTTCAGGGGCAAAATCATTGCTGGTGGAACACAACGTTACTGATGGACAGTGTGGTGGGTCTGCAGGGGCTGATTGTGGGTCTGGTCTAGTGCTGTGATCGCTTTGGATATGAGCCTGGAGTCCCGTGTGTCGTCTGATTTTGCCCCTGAATCCGATTTTGCTCTTATAAAGGGGAAGTATAGAATCAAACCAAATAAATGCCACAGCGAAAACACTGGCGTTATTGCGAAACAGCACAGCAAAACAGCACAGCAAAACAGCGGAGAAGGAACGTATGAGGCTGGTCATTCTTGGGGGCTCTGGTGCCGGAAAGGGAACGCAGGCCCAGAAGTTGGGGCAGCGCTTGAACTTACCCGTTTTATCGACGGGGGATGTGATTCGGGCGGCGATCGCAACCCAAGCCGCCGCCGACTCTGAAAGTTCGGCATCTGAAGATTCGGTCTCTAAAAATTTGGTTGAAAGTGCTCAGCCCACGGACCCAGAACTCGTCAAGCTGGCCCAGGCCGCCAAGCCCTACCTGGAACAGGGCAAGCTGGTTCCCGATGAGCTCATGATTGGTTTTATTCGCCAGCGCTTGCTCCAGCTCGATATGCAGCAGGGCTGGGTGTTGGAGGGCTACCCTCGCACGGCTTTTCAGGCGGAGGAACTGGATTTTCTGCTGGAGGAATTGGGTCAGTCGATTCGCTATGCCATTTGGCTGGATGTTCCCCAGGAGACGCTGATTGAACGGGCTTTGGCGCGATCGCGGGCGGATGACGATCTCGACAATATGAAGCGTCGCATTCAGTCCCTGGAGGAGTACACCAAACCCCTTCAGGATTACTACGGCTATCGCAAGCGGCTGCTGCTGATTGATGGAGCGCGATCGCCGGAGGCTGTCGAGGCGGATTTGATTCAGCAACTCCCTAGTGAAATCCGTTCAACCTCCCCTTGAGTCTGGTCTGACGTAACAAAACCTGCCGATTAATCGCGATTCGCTACGGAGCGGTGAATCGGCGGAAAGCCACGGATAGGATGGAAAACAGCCGTTTTTGCGGCGAACGGCGATATCTCAGGAGAGTAGTTTTCCATGGCATGGCAACGTCCCGATGGTCGGAACCCCGACCAGCTCCGGCCTTTTTCCTTTCAGCGAGGGTTCACCCGTCACCCCGCGGGTTCGGTGCTGGCTTGCTGCGGCGAAACTAAGGTGATCTGCACCGTCACAGCGGAGGCGAAGGTACCCCGCTGGCTCAAGGACAGCGGCAAGGGCTGGCTGACGGCGGAATATCGCATGATGCCTGGTGCCACTCAGGAGCGACAGCGGCGGGAATTCATGCGCTTGTCTGGCCGCACCCAGGAAATTCAGCGACTGATTGGTCGCAGTTTGCGAGCGGCTTTGGACTTTGAAATTTTGGGCGAAAAGTCGCTGACGGTGGATGCGGATGTGCTGCAAGCAGATGGCGGCACGCGCACCACATCGATTACCGGAGGCTTTGTGGCGTTGCGGGAGGCGATCGAAGGGATGGTCGCTCGGGGAGAATTAGAAGAGTCTCCGCTCAAATGCGGCATTGCAGCCATTTCCGTGGGCCTGATTGAGGGAGAACCCATGCTGGATTTGGACTATCCCGAGGATGTGGCGGCGGATGTGGATTTTAATGTGGTGATGACCAGTGACCTGGAGCTGATTGAAGTGCAGGGTACGGCGGAGGAGGGAACCTATACGCGATCGCAGCTCAACAGCATCCTGGACACCGCAGAAAAGGGCATCAAAAACTTGCTCGCGCTCCAAAACGCAGCCTTCGAATAGCAAAAAAATTGTCGCTGACGGGTTGTCCCAATCACCCTTCAACGGTGGTGGCAACCCAGAGACCTGAGGGCGTAGGATACAAGCCCTCAGGCATTGTGGAAGACTCTTTTCTGAGTCAGATTAGAGGCCGAATCGTTAGAGGCCAAGTCGTTAGAGGCCAAATAGACGGAAGATTTCTAGGAAGACAAACGCGCCCAGGGCACCGACGGCCCCCCCTTTCATGAAGCCCTTGGCGAGGTCAGCCCAGCCGCTGTAAGTCTCCAGGGGATTGCTGGATTTCTTGTCCTTGGGGAAGACTGCCATGCCATAGAGACGCATGCCTGCCTTCGCGATGAAGATGAGGCCAATGGCGGAGGCCAGGGCCGCTAGGTTGCTAAAGTCTGAATTGCGCAGTGGACCCAGCTTGGCAAAGGGACCAATCAGGAAAAAGCCATGGGCGGCGCCAATTTCCAGACCCCGTTGTAGTGTGCTGAGGCCAGAGCGATTAATGGGCAGCTTTTTCAAATAGTCTCTCACCCAGGCGGAGTCGCTCACGGGGGTGGAGAGATGACCGACAAAGGGGTCATTGTTAAACGGTTTAATTGCGTATTTCGAAGTGTTTGCAGCCATTTGAAATTCAGCTCAGGCTAAAGATTTTTCTTAAAAAGCCCTGTCTGGTGATGCTGTGCTGGTGAAAGCTCCAGTGAAAGCTCCAGTGAGCGCTGATCCCCAAAGGCAGAGGCCGAGCCTATTTTGCCATTGCTTGGCCTTGGTTTTAGTCTCTGTTACAGCTTCTGTGACTCGTTTGACCCTGATTTTTCTTATGGATTCAATTGAGTTTGGCTATGCTCTGGCGGGGCAACGAACCCGGATTGGCCGCTGTTTTGGGCTGAATCTCTCGCTGCTCTCTTGCTGCTTTCTTTTGGACTGTTCTCCTGTGGGCTGCGCTTTATTTTCTAAACCGAATTAGCTAGGATCGCCACCTGGGTGCGATCGCGCAGGCTCAGCCGCTGCAAAATCTTGGTGATGTGGTTCTTGACGGTGCTTTTGGAAATGCAAAGCTGCCTGGCAATCTCATCATTATTGAGACCGGAGCCGATCAATGTGGCAATTTCTCGCTCCCGTGGGGTGAGCTGTTGCCAGTCCTGCTCACCGTTTGGAGTCGATGGGGGGGTGGCTTTGGTGGTGGACTCCTGGGGGTAGGGCTTGGCCAGTTGGGCCGCGAGTTTTTGCCCGAGACCCGGGCCGAGATGGGTGTAGCCTTTGTGGACGAGGGCGATCGCCTGCACCAATTCTTCCGTCGGCGTATCCTTCATCAAATAGCCCGCAGCCCCATATCCCATGGCCTGGGCGACAAATTCATCTCCATCGTCACTGGTCAGCACCAGGACCCGGACCGCTGGAAACTGACGACAGATCGCGGCAGTGGCTGCGACGCCATCCATGCCGGGCATCCGTACGTCCATCAGCACAACATCGGGTTGAAGGGCTGCGACCTGCACGATGGCGTTTTCACCGTTGTCGGCTTCTCCAATAATTTCGATGGACGGTGCGTTTTCTAAAACGACCGCCAAGCCGCGCCGGATCAAGCGCTGGTCATCCACGATTAAGACACGAATCATAGTTGAGGCTCTAGATAATCCCCGGGAACAAGCTGCCCTGTGGCGGGCAAGGTGTGGCGCAATCGATGAGGTCATGGGTCAGTGATGACCTGAGCATTCGCTATCCCGTCACTGACACCTGAATGTAGTACTGCTACAGCGGCGCGGAGAGCGATTCCTGTCAGTTTTGCAAGATAGGATCAAACTCCTAGGAGAAGTTAGGAACCTAGGCTCATGGCAGTTCCTAGCGCTGCTCATACCATGAACCTAACAGACGAAAATCGAGCCTACCACAGGGGAGATACCGGAAATGGATACGGTTCTGGTTGTTGATGACAGTCCAATGCAGCGGCAAATGCTCACGGATTTGCTGAAGCGCAATGACTTTGCAGTGTGGACCGCAAAAGATGGGCTGGATGCCCTGGCCCAGGCGCGTAAGACGGTTCCAGATGTGATTGTGTTGGACATTGTGATGCCAGCGATGAATGGTTATGAGGTCTGTCGCCGCCTTAAGGGAAATCCCATAACAAAGGATATTCCGGTGGTGATTTGCTCCAGTAAAACGACCCAGGTGGACCATTATTGGGGACTTAAGCTGGGAGCTGCAGCCTATATCGACAAGTCAGCCTATCCCAAGAAGCTGGTGGGGACGCTGAAAAAACTGCGACAGCCCCATCCAGCGGCCTAGGAGCGCAAAGTCTGTCCAAAAAAGTTTGCTTACAACGAGAGGTTCTGGCTCTGCCCTTGGGCGGAGCCTTTTTTTGCGATTGGGTTTGGATGGCTTGAGTTTGAATGGCTTGGTTGTAGATAGCGTTGTTTTCGGGATATCAGCTGAGTGTTTAGCGGTGCCAGATTTTGATCGAGCCATCCCGGTGACCGCTGATGAGTTGGCCATAGTCGGGGGCGAAGTGCAGCTGGGTGACGAGGCTGGGTGGGGACAGCTCGCAGAGCAATGTTCGCGTCACCAAATCGACGAGCCAAATGCGACCCGTGGCATCAGCGGCGGCGAGGATGCGATCGGGGCTCATGGCAATGGCCTGAATTCTCCCGGAAAGTCCGGCGATCGCCATCGTGGGTTGCCCGGTCTGCACATGCCAGAGGTAAATTTCTCCTGTTGTTTTCCCGGCAGCGACATATTTTCCATCATCGCTGAGGCAGAGGGCAGTGTGTTCAAACTGACTGTCATCCAGGGGGGACAGGGGCGTTTCTTTGCGCATCGACCAGGGATGCAGATAGCCTTCAGCGGTACGGGTCAATAAAAATTTTCTGTCCTGGCTCAGGTCAAGATAGGTGGCTGCTCGGCTGGCCCAAGTTGCATTGGCAGCATTGCCGGTGTGGCTACTCCACTGACGAATTTGCCCTTGGTCATCGCAGTACGTGAGGGTCTGTCGCTCGGGCCCAAAGATTAGGCTGCGAACGGGTCCGGTGGGAAAGGTTTGTTCGGGACTGGTGTTGGGGAGTTGCCATCGTTTGACACTGCCATCTTCGCCATGACTGGCGATCTGTTGACCATCGGCGCTGATGGCTAGACCCAGAACTGCGCCTCGGTGGGCTGAGAGGGTGGCGATCGGCTGGGTTGGCTGGTGGCGCTGGAACTGCCAGAGGCGCAGCGTTCCATCCTGGCTGGCGGTGACAAAACGATTTTTACGCAGCAGGGCAATGGCGGTGATGGCTCCAGCATGGCCCATGACTTCATCTCGGCAACGCCAGGCTAAGGATGCAGTGGTGTGGCTGAGGCGAATGGGACGCTGGAAGGGGAGAGGGGTCTCGTCATGGTTTGGGTCATGAACGCTGGCTTGACCAGCACTGCGGCCCTGACCAGCACTGTGGTCCGGAGTACGCTGGCGTGCCTTGTTGTTGGCCGTGGTTTTTCGCTTGGAAAACCATCCTGAGCGGGCCTTTGGGGGGGCTGATGCTGGGGGAGAGGATTGGCTTGGACGAGAACTTGGATTCGGTCGTTGGGCGAGGCGTAGCTCGCGGGCTTTGCTGAGGTCGCGGTGGGCGAGGCGTTCAAAGCCTCGCTTTTCGTAGAGGGCACCACGATATTCGTAGGCTTCGAGGTAGTCGTCGCAGAGGCGGAGGGCTTGATCGAGGGCATCGGTGGCCTCGCGGAATCGATCGGCTTTGGCGAGTTCCTGGGCCTGTTTGTAGAGGAGTTCGGCGCGCGATCGCATCCGTTCCGCCGCATTGTGACTGACGCTAACACGGGGGGACTCGGAGGCTGGGGATGACTTGGGAGAGTCGGAGGGGGCTTGGGAGGAGGGGCGATCGCTGGACGAGCGGTCTGAAGCATCGCCGAGCTGTTTTAGCTGGGCATAGGCGATGTTGATCTCCTTAAGCTTGGCCTCAGCCTCAGCTTTGTCGGCTGCATCCGTAAACTGATCGGGATGCCACTGCCGAGCCAAGGCTCGATAGGCCGCTTTGATCGCCTCGGGCGATGCGTTGGCTGTGAGGCCAAGGATTTGATGGGCGGAAGTGATTTGGCTCACGACAGACAGCTGCGGTTCCTGTGATTCGCTCTGTCTCTAGTATGCCCGTTGTCTCATCTGACGATCTCAACCATGCCGATCCCAACAAGACGGCTCCAACAAGATGAGCATGGCTCAATACTTTTGCGAGTGAGGCGTTTCGACCGAATTGCTTTTGATAGAAATTGCGATGACTATCCAACGTTTGTCGAACTCAAACCCTAATACCAATACTTCTAAAAGGTGGCCTTACCCAGGGGTGATAGCAGTTTCGTCAATCATGATTTTCCGAAATCTTTATGCAATCTATGACGCATTTTATTTACATTATTACCTAGAATTTTATTCGATCAGAAACGTATAAAATTGCCATGATTCAGAACTAATTTAGAGTTTTTTGACTTAGTGAATATTGATGACTGAAAGGCTTGCTCTCTGTTTAAGAACTTACTCATCTTTACCAATCTCTAGTCCTTTTTTACTGTGCTTCAATTCTTTCCAGGCTTTTCTAATTCCTTCATAGGCATCGGTCGATGTAATCTTTCCCCCTGTTTCTAAAGCGCAGATAATATTCACCCGCTGGGCAAACTCCTGCAAGTTAGCATCGAATGCTAAATTCTCAGGCGTAAAGTCCCCGTAGTACTTGCTTCGAGGCGAAATAAATTTCTCTTGCTCAGGCTGTGAGTTGCTATCTGATTGAGCCATGGTTCAAAGTTATAGTGAGGGCTAGTGGAAAAGATCTCTGAGCGTCGCATTCTTCTCTGAATTATGAAGGAGCCTTGGCAAGGCTGCAATATAAAAAAATAGGGAGCTATTGAGCTCCCTGGATTCAATCACTATTGTATTTTTTACCTTTGCCTAATCCACCACTGGGTCATTGCCTTTGGTCTTTCCTGCTTTTGCCCTCCGCTCTTCCTCTCGCTGGGCACGCTTTTTACGCTCGGCCTGAATTCCCTCTTCCATCACAACTTTGGCTTGCGCCATGCGCTCAATCAAGTTTGCGTATGTTGTCATATCGCGATTGAGTTTGTCTGCCGGTAGATGGAGATGCTGGCTCACCGGATTAAGCTTTTCTGCCAGTGCTTCATTGTCTTGACTGCTCAAGGCTGGATTTGAATGCCCCAGAAGCGTAAAAAGACCAATCCCGAACAAGCGGCTGTACCTGAAATTGCTCTGTTCAGTGATGTTTTCTACGATCTGTCGGAAGAACTCCGGTGCGTCCCCTTGCGCCCCAGCTAGCCACTGTAGGCGTGTCTCCCATTCGACATCTGCCACGGCTGACAGCATCGTTTCTGTATCCCGTCGATAGGTCGCCAAATCCTGACCCAGTGCCTGAAAGACGGCTCCCAAAATTGATGTTTTTTCGGTTTCAGGCTGATAGCTCTCCATGAAACGGTCGTAGGATGCGATCACACCACAAGCAAATATGGGGTCGTAACGGAAGGAAGGACTGGTGGTGAGCAGGTGCATTTCCACGAGCAGCTCTTCTACAACACGTCGATAGATTGAATGAATGGGACGCTGGTGGGTGGCGTAGAACGCACGCTTGGCATCTGAGACAGTTGGGTTACTCACAGGATGATTCTGAGGGGTGAATGGAAGTCAAGACGACTTAGATGAGAGTGAGGCAGCATTGATGCCGCCAAGTTCGGCCTTTCTGAAAAAACTGGGCTAAATCGTTGGGATTGATTCTAATAAAGTTTACATTTTGTAATGTATCCTGGAAGTGCCCGACTGAAAATAGGGCACAAACGTACTGAATGTGAGGCTGTGAGAATGCGTAATGCTGTCCACGATCAGGTGAAAGTTGCTGTGTATGTGGCTCGGGTTTCTGCTGAAGAGATGCAGCGGAAGCAGTGGAATGACATTCTGCTTGCCGTTGGATTGTTTGGAATGGGAGCCATGCTAATGCTCTCTGCCCATTAGGATTTTTCGAGGTTTGACCTCGAGTCTGATGCTACGCTCGCTGTATTGCAGCGGTTGTCTTCTGACGGTGCTGACGACCTATGACTTGCCAGGTCGTCGCATGTGCAGAAATATTCCGTAAACCCCTTCTATTGGACCAGCCCTTGGGCTCCCTCCGTAGAAGGGGTTTTTCTCTTAATGTTTGCTTAAGTTACATTGCTTAATAATTGCGTTAAGCTTTAGACATACATACCTGATACGTCCAATACGGAAAACCCGAAATCATTCAAATTTATGACTACTGCACTTCAGCGGCGTGAAAGCGCCAATCTCTGGCAAAACTTCTGCGAATGGATCACGAGCACCGACAACCGCGTTTATATCGGTTGGTTCGGCGTTCTGATGGTCCCCACACTGCTCGCAGCGACCGTCTGCTTCATTGTTGCGTTCATCGCAGCACCCCCCGTCGACATCGACGGCATCCGTGAGCCC
>CALIJJ010000140.1 GCA_938017515.1 uncultured Pseudanabaenaceae cyanobacterium | reverse complement strand
GCGCAGGGACGATGTTCCAATCACCGAGCCCTCGGGGAGGGTCTCAAGTTGCTTGTCTTTGAATTTCTCGTTGACCACCAGGGCATCTGCGGGGTTCTCCCGCTCCGTGACACAGCCCAGCATCAAGCCTTCGGGCAAATTGGTTGGCAAATCCTTTAGAGAATGCACCGCAAAGTCAGCCTGACCATTGATCATCTGAACTTCTAACTCTTTGGTGAATAGACCTTTGTCACCAATTTTCGCTAGGGGTACATCCAGAATCTTGTCGCCCTGGGTGCTCATCTCACACACTTCAAACTCATATTGGGGAAAGGCTTTGCGCAACTCACCCTGGACCCAATGGGTCTGAACCAGTGCCAACTGGCTCTTACGAGAAGCGATGCGAACCGTGCGAGAGGGACTAGCAATCATAGCGTTTCTTAAAGGTTGAGTTCAAAAGGCAAGTTATTTCAAAGCAGACGGGGTGACGGAAGACCCATCGTCGCCAAAATTATGACGCGATGTTAAGTGGTCCGAGCCCTTCACAGCCCCATTCCCGGATACCAGATTACCGTTTTGGGGACTCCGGCAAAATCCATTCCTCAAAACCAAACCCAAATCCAATTCCTGATCTCAACTCACAAACTTATCCAAACAACGGAAAACCTGTAAGAATGGGGCACGCTCGCGGCGATCAAGGTCCTTCTTCGGGTCTAACGGAAGCTCGGGAAGTGAAATTGTTGCAGTGGGTCAACGGTGAATTGCGTCATGGTGGATCAAATTCGAGTTGGAATTGTCGGCGCATCGGAATACGGCGGAATTCAGCTGGTTCATCTGCTGCATCTCCATCCCAATACTGAGGTGGTCTATGTTGGCGATGCCCAATTAGCTGGGAAAAAAGTGCGGGATGTCTTTCCTCACTTTGGCCGACAGGCGACCCTAAAAATTGAAGAGATTGATGTCGCGCTCATTGCTGAGCGCTGCGAGGTGGTGTTTTTTGCGTTGCCCCACGGGGGAGCCTTCAGCATGGCGCCTCAGCTCCTCGAAGCGGGCTGTAAGGTTTTGGACCTGTCGGCGGACTATCGGTTTTTTGACCTAAAGACTTATCAGTCTTGGTACAGTCTGGAGCGTTCCGATGAGGCCATTGCTTCTAAGGCAGTCTATGGTCTGCCGGAGGTTTACCGCTCTCGCATTCCTAAGGCTCAGTTGGTGGGCTGTCCGGCTTGCTATGCCACGGCCAGTCTGTTGGCGATCGCGCCCTTGCTGCGTCAGGGTCTCGCCTCTCCAGAAACAATTATCATCGATGCCAAAACAGGCTCCTCCGGCGGCGGCAAGGACCTGAAACCCCATTTCTTGATGTCCGAGGCGGGCAATTCCGTCGCGGCTTACGGTGTCGCGCGCCACCGTCACACCCCCGAAATTGAGCAGGTGTGTGGTGATCTACTGGGTCATGACATGACGGTTCAGTTCACCCCTCACCTGGTGCCGATGGTGCGTGGCATCCTGACGACGGTCTATGCCACCCTCCGTGACCCCGGTTTGGTACGAGAGGACTTGATTACGATCTATCGAGCGTTCTATCAAAATTCGCCCTGGATTGAGGTTCTGCCCGGCGGTACCTATCCCCAAACGAAGTGGGCGCTGGGAACGAACCGCTGTTTCATTGGCATTGAGGCAGATCCGCGCACGGGTCGCGTGATCCTGATGTCAGCTCTGGATAACTTAATTAAGGGGCAGGCTGGGCAGGCGATTCAGTGTTTGAACCTGATGATGGGCTGGGATGAAATGCTGGGTCTTCCGCAGATCTGTTTCTATCCCTAGCAGGTGTGGGACGACACGAGGTCTGCCACAGATCTGTTTCTATCCGTGATAGACCTGCGACGACACGAGGGTCTACCGCAGATTTGTTTCTATCCCTAAAAGATTTCAGGTTGGAGCCAGTACGGTTTCTTTCGCGGCTTGCAATGCGATCGCTGCGGGCAAAATCCGATGCTCTTGGACCTGAATCCGCCGATGCAGGCTGTCCGCATCGTCTCCCTCCAGAATGGGCACCGCCGCCTGCATCAGAATAGGGCCGCTGTCCATTTCCAGCGTGACAATGTGGACTGTGCAGCCCGTGATTTTGACATTGCTCGCAAGGGCCTGTTCGATCGCCCGAATCCCCTTAAAGCTAGGCAGTAGGCTGGGATGAATGTTGATCATCCTGCCGGGAAAGGCATCGATCAGCGTTTGCGTGACGATGCGCATCCAGCCCGCCATAATTACCCAGTCCACGTCATATTGCTTCAGGGTTTCCGCCACCTTGGCATCCAGGGCTTCGCGGCTGTCGAACTCGCGGTGGTTGAGCAGCACCGCCGGAACACCGTGGTTTTTGGCCCGTTCTACAGCCTTGGCTTGGGGGTTGTTGTAGATCAGGACCTGAATTTTGGCGTTGAGCCTGCCGTCGGCGATCGCCGCCGCTACGGCCTCAAAATTGCTGCCATTGCCCGAGGCCATCACCCCCAGCTTGATCGGTGCGTTGGGAGCTGAGGAACCTTGCCCCGACGAGATCGGAGGAGACACGAGGACGTTGGATTCGGACATCGGGCTTGATTAAACTCGGACGAATAGTAGCCCTCCGATTATCTCACCTTGTTTGGGCTTGTTGTTTGGGCCCATTCTTTGAGCCTGTTATTTGGGTTCGTTGTTTGGGCGGTTGGAGTCGGAGCGTTGGGCAAGCCAATATCCGATGCCAACGCCCACCAAGCTACAGATGAGATCCAGGGCATCGAGGGTACGGTTTGGCGAGAGCCCCTGGCTCAACTCCTCGATGGTGGTAAATACGGCAAATCCCAGGGGAAAGAGAGGGATGGCTAGACGAGCGATGGAAATGTGGCGGTAGTTGAACAGACGGTGCCCCAGGTAGGCGGCGATCGCGTACAAAATCACATGACCCGGCTTGTCATAGTTGGGGATGCCCTGGAACCAGTTGGGCAAATGCCCTTGGTAGGCCACCCACAGCAGGATGCAGAACAAGAGGCCGTAGATGATAGCCATGGCTTGTCCGGCTAGGCTGAGGGGCTTTCGGGAAGACTGGGATTCCATAGAACAGTTGCCTGAGAAGAGAAGTTACCTGAGAAGAGAAGTTGCCTGAGAAGAGAAGTTGCCTGTGAGCAATTACGGAGTCATTGACTGCGCTTTTGGAAACAACAGCGTGAAAGCACGGGGTTTCGGAATTTCTGGAACAAAAGATTTCTGGGTATCGGCATGCTGCCCAAGGCATTGGTATACGGATAAAGGAAAGATAAATTCCTGACATTATTTCCTTTCCGTGAAAGATAAGGTGGTAGAGACTGCTAAGTTTTAAAGCCATATATGTCCTTTTGTCGCTTCCCGTGGCAGTCATTTCCAGCCGGAATTTCTCTGGGCGGTAGCTAAACGACAAATGCTGGGCAATCTAAGGGTGGAATTTTGCTCTCACGCGGACTTTAGGGTTCGCTGACTCCTTCCAGCCTTCTCTGCTGCTATTCCCATCGCGAATTCAAATTACTATGCGAATCCTAGTTACGGGCGGTGCCGGTTTCATCGGCTCTCACCTAATCGACCGTCTGATGGAAGAGGGACATGATGTTATCTGTCTCGATAACTTTTATACGGGACGTAAGCGCAATGTTCTGAAGTGGATCAACCATCCCTACTTCGAGCTCATTCGCCATGACATCACCGAGCCCATCCGGTTAGAAGTCGATCAGATTTATCACTTGGCTTGCCCCGCTTCCCCAGTTCACTATCAGTACAACCCTGTTAAGACGATCAAAACCAATGTCATGGGGACATTGAACATGCTGGGCTTAGCCAAGCGTGTGAAGGCCCGCATTTTGTTGGCCTCGACGTCTGAGGTTTATGGTGATCCGGAAGTCCATCCCCAGTCTGAGGAGTATCGCGGCAATGTGAATACCATTGGTATTCGCTCCTGCTACGACGAGGGCAAGCGTGTGGCAGAGACCCTGTGTTTTGACTATCACCGTCAAAACAATGTGGATGTTCGCGTGGCTCGTATTTTCAATACCTACGGCCCTCGCATGTTGGAGAATGACGGTCGCGTGGTGAGCAATTTTGTTGCCCAGGCCCTGCGCGGTGAAGCGTTGACGGTCTATGGCGATGGTTCCCAGACCCGCAGTTTCTGCTATGTGGCAGATTTGGTCGATGGTCTGATGCGATTGATGAACGGTGACCATCTGGGACCGATCAATCTTGGGAATCCTGGAGAGTACACCATCCTGGAACTGGCTCAGATGATTCAGGGCAAAATCAACCCTGATTCTGAAATCCAGTACAAGCCAATGCCCCAGGATGATCCAAAGCGGCGCAAGCCTGACATTACCAAGGCCAAGAGCCTATTGGAATGGGAACCGAAGGTGCCGGTTCAACAGGGGCTTGATCGCATGATTGCTGACTTCCGCGATCGCCTGGGGGCTTCCTCCAGCGAGCAGGCTGCGGGGAGTAGTCAGGCTGAGCCGACTCCTGTGGCGTAATGCGATCTTGCCGTTCGCGGTCGTTTTGTTTGATTTATTTTGTCTACCTTTGAGGATTTGCAGCCCATGCGTGTTTGTGTCATTGGAACTGGATATGTTGGCCTCGTGACAGGCGTTTGTTTGTCCCATGCGGGTCACGAAGTGATTTGTATCGACAACAATGAAGAGAAAGTTAAGCTGATGCAGTCGGGCCAGTCCCCGATTTTTGAGCCCGGTCTGTCTGAACTGATGCAGTCTTCCATGGAAGCGGGCCGCCTCCAGTTCTCTTCTGACCTCGGTGCTGGCGTCAAGCACGGCGAGATTCTGTTCATTGCTGTGGGTACCCCCGCACTGCCGACCGGTGAAAGCGACACTCGCTACGTCGAGGCTGTGGCCAAGGGGATTGGTTCCCATCTGGATGGCAGCAGCTACAAGGTCATCGTCAACAAGTCCACCGTGCCCATCGGCTCCGGTGACTGGGTTCGCATGATCATCATGGACGGTGCCAAGGAGCGCCAGAAGGAGCTGGTCCCCGCTGGCGGCGGCGGCGGCAGCGCTGAAGAGCTGAAGCTGGCGTTTGATGTGGTCAGCAACCCTGAGTTCCTGCGGGAGGGGTCTGCGGTCTACGACACCTTCAACCCCGATCGCATCGTTCTGGGCAGCAACGGCTCCCGCGCCATCACCATGATGGAGGAACTGTATCAGCCCATCGTTAAGCGTCAGTTCGCTGAGGACAAGGATGCGCCTGAGGTTCCTGTCGTCGTCACGGACCTCAGCTCTGCGGAGATGATCAAGTACGCCGCTAACGCGTTCCTGGCGACCAAAATTAGCTTCATCAACGAAGTCGCTAACATTTGCGATCGCGTCGGTGCCGACGTGACCCAGGTGGCCAAGGGCATCGGCCTCGACTCCCGCATCGGCAACAAGTTCCTCAACGCTGGCATTGGCTGGGGCGGCTCCTGCTTCCCCAAAGACGTCTCTGCGCTGGTTCACACCGCTGACGACTACGGCTACGAAGCCGAGCTGCTCAAGGCAACCATCGACGTCAACTGCCGTCAGCGCTTGGTGGCTCTGGAGAAGCTCCAACATGAGCTCAAGATCCTCAAGGGTAAGACCGTGGGTCTGCTGGGTCTGACCTTCAAGGCCGACACCGATGACATGCGCGATGCTCCCGCACTGATCATGATCGAGCACCTCAATCGCCTGGGTGCCAAGGTCAAAGCCTTTGACCCCCTCGTCTCCCAGTCCGGTCTGCGCCATGGTCTGACCGGTGTCATCGTTGAGACCGACCCCGAGCGTCTGGCGGACAGCTGCGACGCGCTGGTTCTGGTGACGGAATGGAAGCAGTTCCTTGAGCTGGACTTCAACAAGATGGCCAGCCTGATGACGGATCCTTTGGTGATTGACGGTCGCAACTATCTGCACCGCGAAATCATGGAGAAGGCGGGCTTCCGCTATGTGGGCGTGGGCCGCTAGGGCTTAGCGCTCATCTTTAATCCATAACCTTGCATTAGGGAGGTGCTCGTGGCGAGCACCTCTTTTTTTGTGCTTATTTTTCTCGCGTTGCTTGGATGAAGCGTCTACGACTGCAGATCAAGGGACGTCAATAAAAATACTAGGAGCACTGTGGCTTTTCCGTAGCAATTTAAATCTATTCCCTCGGGGGACGTGTAAAAGAATTGAACACAAATTATTCCGACGTTCCCCTTGAGATAGCTCTGTAAAAAGCCTCTGTGAGAAGGACTGAGCAACGACAGTGTCGTACATCCTTTTCCTGAGAAAAATCATATAAATTCTCAGGCTTTACTCAGCCTTCGCTCATTAATCTTTCATTACTGAGTATTAATTTATACCTAAATATTTGAGTATTCTGCGTGTTTGAGGCTGGGGCCGAGTCCTGACTGAGGGGCGCGTTGATCAAGTGTTCAGTTCATCTCATCTCTGTAATTAATTTCCATGGCGGACACCCAAGTCACTGTTTCGATTGAGAACCTTTCTCCAGTAAATGGAACAAATTTGACCCCACTGTGGGTTGGTTTTCATAACGGGCAATTTGATACCTACGATCGCGGTGCCCCTGTTACGCCTGGCCTAGAGAGCCTCGCGGAAGATGGAGACGCGACAGCGCTAGGGCAAGAGTTCGACGGCAGTGGCAATGGTCAGCTCGATGGGGTTGTGGGGGGCGCACCGATTGCGCCGGGGGCAACGGTTTCTGAGACCTTTGTGGTGGACCCCGATGACGGCAACGCTGAGTATTTCAGCTACGCCAGCATGATCTTGCCCAGCAACGATTTCTTCGTGGCCAACGGCAACCCTGAGGCGCACCGTGTTTTTGATGACTTGGGGAATTTCATTGGCTCCGAGTTCTACATCCTGGGCTCCAATGTTTTAGATGCGGGCACCGAGGTTAACGACGAAGCTGCGGATAGTACAGCATTCTTTGGTCAGTCTGCCGCCAATACCGGCATCACCGAAGGTGTGGTTCGTACTGCAACTGGTTTTATTCCAGTGGCGCAAGGTGGGCAGATTCTTGCCGATTCGAGATTTGCGAATGCTGATTTCACTGCCAATGGCTATGACGTTGCCGATATTAGCGTTACCGAAGGTCCAAATCCTGGGCAAGTCACCGTCTCCATCACCAATAACGCACCGGCCAATGGGACAAGCCTGACCCCGCTATGGGTCGCGTTTCACAATGGTCAGTTTGATACCTATAACCGGGGGGAAGCGGTTACGACCGGGCTAGAGCGTTTAGCCGAAGATGGCAATGCTGCGGTGATTGGCCAGGAGTTTACTGCTAGCGGTCAGGGCCAGGTAGAAGGCGTAGTGGGGAATGCCCCCATTGCGCCGGGGCAGACAGTCAGCCGCACCTTTGATGTGAACTTTGCGGCGGGGAATGCTGACTTCTTCAGCTACGCCAGTATGATTTTGCCGAGTAATGATTTCTTCGTTTCCAACGGCGACCCCGAGGCCCATCGCATTTTTGAGAACGGTGCTTTTGCTGGGGCTGACTTTGCGATCGCCGGTTCCGACGTCCTCGATGCAGGCACCGAAATCAGCGATGAGATTCCGGCCAATACCGCCTTCTTCGGCCAACAGAACCCCAATACTGGTTTGACAGAAGGGGTTGTGCAGGCTGCCACCGGATTTATTCCCAACGGACGTATCCTCTCCGCAGCGCAGTTTGCAGCGGCAGATTTCACCGCTGAAGGCTACCAAGTGGCGAAGGTAACGGTGGCGTCCGATGCCGCAGTGGCTTCGACGTTTTCGACCAATTTCTCTGACTTGGCCCAAGCCCAGGTGGACCCCAACGATTTCCAATTGGGCCGTGCTCGTTTGACCGGTGGCTCTAGCTTCTTTGAAGGAGTACAGCCCCTGTATTTTGATAATCCCAATGCTTGGGTGGCCCGTGCGGGTGAGACGCTGAACATTAATTTCGATGCGGCGGCGGCTTCGGTCAGCTTCCATGCGATCGGTCTTGATGGTGCGGTTGTGGAAGTGTTTGAGGGAGGTGATCAACCATCCCAGACGATTGATGTCTCGGGCTCTGACATTAAGCAAACCGACCTGATCACTCTTACAGGCAACATCTCGGCAATTCGGTTGCGCAATACATCTACGCAGACTGGCTCGGCGGCAAGTGTTTCTGCGGCGGCTCTGGATACGTTGAGCTACACGCTGGCTCCATCAACGTTCTCGACCAATTTCACTGACCTAGCCAATGCCAACACTGACCCCAGTGACTTCCAATTGGGTCGCGCTCGCTTTACCGGCGGTTCCAGCTTCTTTGAAGGAGTACAGCCCCTGTATTTCGATAATCCCAACGCTTGGGTCGCTCGTGCCGGTGAAACGCTCAATATCGATTTTGAGGCACCGGCTTCCGCAGTGAGCTTCCATGCCATCGGTTTGGATGGTGCCACAGTGGAAGTGTTTGAAGGGGGCAATCAGCCCTCCCGCACCATAGATGTATCAGGAACTGATATTAAGCAAACGGACCTGATTAATCTCACGGGTAACATCACAGCGATTCGGTTGCGCAACACTTCAGCACAGACCGGTTCCGCTGCGAACGTCTCCGCGGCAGCCCTAGATACGTTGAGCTACACCCTGGCTCCCCCTATCCCCCCTGCGCCTCCCGCGCCACCTGTTCCTCCCGCTGTAGAGCCTCCTGCACCGCCGGTTCAGCCTCCCGTCGTTCCTCCTGTGGCTCCTCCTGTTGCACCTCCCACCAGTGGACCCGGTGCTCCCACGGAAGTGACCGTGACGATCGAGAACCTGGCACCCACTAACGGCACCAACCTAACGCCGCTGTGGGTGGGTTTCCACAACGGTTTGTTTGATACCTACGACCGGGGTGCACCGGTGACGCCGGGTCTCGAAAGTTTGGCAGAGGATGGCAGTGCTGCGTTGTTGGGCCAGGAGTTTGATGCTAGTACCTATGGTCAGCTTGATGGTGTGGTGGGCGCTGCTCCCATCGCGCCGGGTCGGGCCAGTAGCCAAACCTTTACGCTGGACCCCAGCCAGGGCAATGCGAGCTACTTCAGCTACGCCAGCATGATTCTGCCCAGTAACGATTTCTTCGTTTCTAATGGCAACCCGCTGGCCCACCGCATCTTTGATGAGCAGGGCAATTTCATTGGCACGGATTTCTTCATCCTGGGCTCTCAGGTGTTGGATGCGGGTACGGAGGTGAACGATGAACTGCCGGAGAGTACGGCGTTCTTTGGCCAGTCTGCGCCCAATACGGGCACGACTGAAAATGGTGTCGTGACAGGGGCAACGGGCTTTATTCCTGGGGGTCGCATTCTCTCGGCGGAGCAGTTTGCGGCGGCGGACTTTACCGCAGAGGGCTATCAGGTTGCTCGGGTGCGGGTGACGGCGGGTCCGGTTGCGCCGACACCAACGGAGGTGCCGACGTTGGTGCGCCCTGAGGCGAATAATTTGGTGTCGCTGCGGGGTAATGCGACGGCGTTGCAGTTTAGCTTTGAGCAGCGCAATGCCACTGCGGTGAATGAGATTGTGGCAATTCCCACCGACAACGCGACAGGATCCATTGGCGGCATTGCGCCGGGAGAGCCGGGGTATGTGGAAGCTGCGATCGCCGCGGCCCAAACGGTTTTCTCGGCCCTCCAGGGCGAAGAATTCGCGGACTTCAACCCGACCCGCACGTTCGCCGCAGAGAGCGGACAGTTCTTGCAGTTTGCGGTGGTCCAAAACGGTAGCCTGGAAACCCTGCGCAACGGCAGCGGCGGCCAGCTCCTGTTGGCGACGCCTGCGGGCAATGCGGATGGTAATTCTGCGGTGGGTGTTGAATCGTTGACCGATGACCAGTTGCGTCTCAACTTCCGCACGCCGAATGGGGGGGGCTCGGGCCAGTTGGGCGACTTGGTGGTGAATGCCAACTTTGTATCGAACCCGGCTCCCTTGGGCACGGCGTTGCAGAATTCGGCGGGTCTGGAGGTATTGGATCTGCGGACGGCGACGGCTCCGGTGACGGCGAGCTTTGAGCTGCGTCGGGAGGCGGGCTTTGACAATCTGATTGGGTTCTACCAAATCGAGAATGAGCAGGGTCAGGTGCTGGGTGCAGATGGCACCACGCTGGTGTCTCCGGGTGAAGCGGGGTATCAGGCGGCGGTGTTGCAGCGGCGTTTGACGGATGTGAATCTGCGGGGTGAGAACAACCAGACGATTACGAGTGGGGCGCAGTTGGCTCCGGGCAGTTTGTTGGCACCGTTCATTATTGTGGATGGCACGGTGGAGCAGTTGCTGGATGCGGATACGGGCAACAATCCGGAGATCTTCTTTGCTTACCTGGGGGCGAACAGCGACAACACGGAGCATGTGCGGTTGCTGGGCGATAACACGTTTGGCTTTGAGGACCTCGTTGGTGGCGGTGACATGGACTTCGATGATGTTGTAGTTCGCGCAACGCTAGCGTAGGTGATTTGATAGGTCAGTCCTGTGGGCTGGCCTTGCATTTTGAGCTTTTGGGGCTCTGGTTCTCGATGTTGCTATCGGGAGGCGGAGCCTTTTTTGTATGCTCAATCTGGCATGATCGAGGTTATGGGTCTATCAGGATAATTCCATGGCTGAAGAGATTGAAGTCAAAACAGGTAGTGGTAATGTTTTTGCGGATTTGGGCTTGCCGAATTCAGATGAGTGGCTGATTAAGGCGGAGCTTGCCCATCAAATTAGTGAAATTATTTCTGCTAGGAAGTTGACCCAAGTTGAGGCTGCGGAGATTTTAGGTATTGATCAGCCTAAGATTTCTGCTTTGGTGCGAGGGAAGTTATCCGGGTTTTCCATCGAGAGATTGTTCCGCTTTCTCAATATCTTGGGCAGGAGTATTGAGATTCGTGTGCTGCCAAATTCACAGACTGAAATGCAGGCACAGACCCGTGTTGTTTTGGTGTAGTTGAATTTTCTTTATTTGCCCTATTTTCAGCTTTCTAGGGGCATGGCGGCGAAGTGGTCTTGGAGGCGTTTGTGGATGAAGCGGTAGCGACCGCCGAC
>CALIJJ010000139.1 GCA_938017515.1 uncultured Pseudanabaenaceae cyanobacterium | reverse complement strand
GCTTATTACTTGGGGAATGGCGATCGCGACTATGCCCTCATCAAAGACTTCAACGCATCGACCGACATCATTGAACTGCAAGGTAGCACCGCCAACTACACCTTGCAGTACCAGGGAGGCAGCACCAAACTCTTCCACCAGGGAACAACATCTGACCTCGTGGCCGTTTTTGAAAACACCGACAACATCAACCTCAGTAGCTCTAGCGTCCGCTTTATGTAAAGGTCACACCGCTCACCACAAATGGGGGAAAAATAATGGGAGCAAATGCTGAGCTGCTCCCATGTAATTCAAGGCTAGGTCATTCAGGGCTAGATCAGCATATGACCTTCTTGCAACTCTGATTTTTGTCAGAGAATCTCCTTCTTAGCCCTATCTATCGCATCTCTGGGAAGCCCCTTGGGAATACTTGGTCCAGGCAGAATATCCATAAAATAATGATGCCTGGTCCCTCCCAAGGTGTGAAGAACATCAGCATGAACAAGCCGAGGCTGACGAAACCCACAGAAATCGGTGTCCAATACCGACTCAAAGCAGTCTTGAGTCAGTGGTACATGGTGCCCATGTTGGGAATGTTGGCCTCCCTAGCTTTGCCCGCTGAGGCACAAACCATTATTCCTGACGGTACGACCCCGACCACCTTCACTGGCGGCGCTACGACTTGCTCTAATAGCTGCTCAATTACGGGAGGGATTCAATCAGCGGGCAATCTGTTCCACAGTTTTGCCCATTTTGGTATCGATAGTGGCGCGACGGTTACGTTTTTGGACCCCGGTGTGCAAAATATTGTGACCCGTGTGACGGGGGGCGATCGCTCCCTCATCGACGGAACGCTGGCCGTCAGCGGAGGCAATGCCAACCTCTATGTACTCAACCCCAACGGGATTACCTTTGGCGATGGCGCTAGCCTTCAGCTTGGTGGTTCCTTTGTGGCCAGTACAGCTGATGCGATCGCCTTTGAAGACGGCACTTTCGGGCTAACAGATGAAAGTGCAACCAATTCTCTATTGACGGTTAATATCCCAACCGGGCTACAGGTCGGAGCCAATCCCGGCGGCATCACCGTCAATGGCACCGGCAACAAACTTTTCCTGAGTCCAAATCGAGCCATCAACCGCCCTCTGCTGGTTCCAGACTTGGAACTCGGTGAACAAACCTTGGCATTGGTGGGAGGAGCGGTCACCCTGGATGGAGCCGTCCTTTCGGCAACCGGTGGACGGGTGGAAGTGGGCAGTGTCACGGAGGGAATTGTCGCGATCGCCCCTGCCCCCCAAGGATTGAGCCTGGGCTATGACAATGCAACGTCCCTCGGCAACATCACCCTAGCCAATGCTGCCTTGATTGATGTCAGTGGTTCCAGTGCAGGCGAGATTCAGTTGCAAGGCCAAGACATATCATTAAGCGATGGTTCCGCTATTCTTGCAGGGACATTGGGAAATGGTCAGGGCGGTAAGGTTCAGGTCAATGCAGACAAGCTTTTGCTCTCGGGAGCTGCTTCGTTTGTCCCCGCTTTTATCCCCGCTAACGCGGCTCCATTTGTGGTGCTGCCCAGCGGAATTTTTGCCAGTGTCGAACCCAATGCATCCGGCAGCGGCAGCGAGATTGACATCAACGTGAATGAACTCGCCTTAAGTGGCGGCGCACAAATTGCAGCCGCAACCTTTGGTACTGGTGATGCCGGAGCCCTGAATATTATTGCGGATTCAATCACTGCAACGGGGGGTCTACCCGCTGGTCCCACGGGGCTTTTCACAACAGTATCAGCTGGCCCAGATGGGGGCCCAGGCGGTTCAGCCGCCGGTAACGGCGGTGATCTGACGATCACAACCCAGACCTTATCGTTACCCAACGGGGCCCAGGTTTCTGCAGGGAGTTTCGGTTTTGGCAACGCCGGTAATCTCACCGTCAATAGTCAACGCATCGAAGTCACTGGCAGCTTTGGTGAGCCAGGGCAAGGTGGGCCAAGTTCGATTCGCTCAGCATCCGAACGTCCCTGGGCTGGAAATGGTGGCACGATCAGCCTCACCACCGATCGCCTGCTTGTGGCAGAGGGTGGACAGATCGTAACGGGGACGCTGAGTAATGGTGATGCGGGAGAACTAAGAGTACAAGCCGCTCAGGTGGAACTACGGGGCGGCGATAGTTTTGGGCAAAGTGGCCTACTCTCAAACACGATTGATTTTCGTGCCAGTGGTAGTCAAGGCAAGGGCGGTAATATTGTTGTTGACGCAAGAACTTTATCCATCTCGGAAGAGGCAATCATCAGTGCAAGCAACCTGTCGAGTAGCGCGAATCCCAACCTGACCCCTGGACTGGGGCCAGTCGGCAATGTGATGATCACTGTGGATGAGCTGGAGATGAGTGACGGCAGCAGCATCACCACCGCCAGCGCAGGGGGAGAAGACGGCAACATCGCCATCAATGCCAACGTCATCAGCCTCCGGCGCAACGCTCGCATTACGGCCGATGCCTCGGGTGCGGCAACGGGTGGCAATATTGCGATCGCAACCGATTTCCTCATTGCCCCAGCGGACGAAGACAGCGACATTACCGCCAACGCAGACAATAACTTCGGTGGCAACATTGAGATTCAGGCCCAACGCCTCTTCGGGATTCAGCCCCGAGCAGAACAGACATCCCAAAGTGATATTACGGCTTCCTCTCAACTGGGTCTGAATGCTGCGGGCCGCATTGAAATCAATGATTTGGACGTGGACCCTAGCCAAGGCGTCGCTGAATTATCCGATGGCTTAGCGGATGACTCTGAGCAAATTGCCGCAGCCTGTGCCGAAGACGCAGGCCCTGCGGCCAATAACGTTGCGGGCAGTTTTATTCAGAGTGGTCGCGGTGGACTCGCGAGGGCAGCAACTCAGCTGTTAGGAACTTTTGAAGTTTGGGAAGATTTTCGGACAGTAGAGCTGACACAAAGCCCCAGCGGAAGTCTTCCAGAACGGGCTGACCGGACCATCAATGGACGAGGTGAGCCCCCCCCATTGTCCGAGGCTCAAAGCTGGTCAAGCAATTCAACAGGCATTGTTCAACTGCTGGCGGGTCAACCTCCTGCACAAGCAACAACCCGCTGCCTCAAATCCATCTCAGACCTAAAATCCATCTCAAGCTCCGGTTCTTAGTCCGCAGATGTTAGAAAATATCGGCAGGGTCTGCACCGGAAAGCTTTCGCAGCGCCACCACCCCAGACAACACACACATCCCCACCGTCAAGCCAAACACCTGGGAAGCAACATCAAACCTTAGAGTTACAGGGATCTTCGTCAGCCAGGTCAACAGTTTATAGACCCCGATCGACGAGAGACAGCCTGGAACAAACCCCAAAATCGCCAGCAGCATCGCCTCGAATAACACCACTTCGATCAAGCGTTGGGTTGAATAGCCCATGGCTTTGAGCGTGGCATACTCCGGCAGATGATCAGCGACGTCGGTATAGAGCACCTGGTAAACAACAATCACACCAACGATAAATCCCATCACCGCCCCAAATCCCAGCACCTTGCCACTGGGGTCCGCCGATCGCGCCTCGTTTTCAATCACGATTAGTTCGTCCTTGGTCAGCACCTTCAATGAGGAAGGTAGGGATTGCTTCAGTTGTTTTTGCACCTGATCTGGGGCGGCTCCAGGCTCCAGGGTCAAAACGCCCAAAGCCACCCGATTCAGTGACTTTGCTCCCACTCGCTGGGCATAGTTCCAGTCACTCATAATCACATTGCCTTCCTGGAACAGCGTACTGCCCAGCTCGAAGAGGCCCACCACATAGGCACGGCGATCGCCCAAAATCGTCTTCACCTGGCCATCTCGCTGAAAAATAGCTTCCACTGGCCCCAAGTCCGGCTGAGACAAGCGATCAAACAACACTCCATCTGGACGACTCAAAAGCGATAAATTCTGGGTCACCTCGGGAAGCTCCAGCACTGGCTGGGTCGGATTGAAGGCAATCACACGTACGTTCGCGGCGAAGAGATTCTCAGCTTTTTCGCGGCGGCGTTCTTCTCCCCCCGGTAGCGCCTTCTCCGGCGGCAACAATGCTTCTGGGTCGGTCCAATCCTGACTGCCAATGTAAAGCGGACTTGCAGCGGCAACACCATCCACACTATCGGCCTGATACAGGTGAATTTTTGGAAACCCCCCTCGGCCTAAAAATCGGGAATAGGTCGACAGCAGATACAAATCACCGCTGAGATTTTCATGAACCAGCGTCGTGCCGTCATAGAGAACTGACAACAGTCCGAGCTGGGTAAACATCAAAATATTGGCAAACCCCACCCCCAACAATGCAACGGCCAACCGCACCTTTTGATGTGATAACTGAGCCCAAGCAAGGGGAAGTCCCCGCAGAGAAGTTTTGAGTACAGCGGCAAACGTAGCGAGAAACAAAAGCTTGACAGCCATCATGGATGCACAGGAGCAGGGGCCAAGACTGGCCCCGATTCACACTCTGATTATGGCAGCATGATTATGGGTCTGGGGGGGATGCTTTAGGACTGGGCCCTATGACTTGGCTCCATCGCTGGGCCCCATCACACTTGGCTCCTCCGCTCAATCTCCCCCTCGAACGTCTGGTCGTTCCCCTTAGAGCACTTGGCCGCCACGAAGCAAGATCGCCATCTCGCCCTTGCGCAGCGAGAACTCTAAGGCTGTCTCCTCGGTGATGATGCCCTGCTCATACAAGCTAAAAATAGCCTGGTTGCGGGTTTGCATACCGTAGTAGGAGCCGTCACGCATTTGGGATTCGATCTCATCGGCCTCATCACGGCGAATGAAGTCCTTCACCGTATCCGTATTGACCAAGATCTCCGTCGCAGCCGTCCGCTTACCGTCCGTCGTCGGCAACAGCGCCTGGGCAACAATTCCGGCCAAGGATTCAGCGACCTCGACCCGCAACGAATCCCGCTCATCCGGCTCGAACAGGTCCATCAGACGTTCTAGGGTTTTGGCAGCGCTGTTGGTGTGTAAGGTACCGAAAACCAAGTGACCCGTTTGGGCGGCTTTGAGGGCAGTGCTGACCGTTGCACGATCGCGCATCTCACCGATCAAAATCACATCGGGGTCCTCCCGCAGGGCCGCCTTCAGCGCCCGGTCATACTCCTTCGTATGAATGCCAACTTCTCGCTGACTAATCACCGACAGGCGATCTTCACCGTGGACAAATTCGATCGGGTCTTCGATCGTAACGACGTGACAAGGACGATTGTTATTAATCTCGTTGACCATCGCCGCAAGGGTCGTAGACTTACCGCAGCCCGTTGGCCCCGTCACGAGTACCAAGCCCTGGGGATAATGGCACATGTCATAGAAGATCTGAGGGAAGCCCAAGTCCTTCAGCCTCGGCGGTTCCATGGGAATCAATCGCAGCACCATCGAGGGGCCTTTGATCGACATGAACAAATTGACCCGAACCCGAGCAAAGTCATACTGGGCGGCACCGTCATAGTCCATGGTTTCCATGAACTTTAGAATCTGCGGCTCGCCCATGATTTCCCGCAGCCAAGTGTAGAACGTGGCTTCGTCCGTCGCCCCATACTCCGTCGAGATGATACGTCCATTTGCCCGGAAATGAGGCACACGGCCAACGCCGAGGTGAACGTCGGAGTGGTTACGTTCGAAGGCTTCCTTGACAAGATCCATCAGCGATCGCTGGGTCGCCACTGGATCCGGCAGCGACAACTCACCGGCGGCGGCCAGAGCAGAAGCGTACCCCAGCGTGCCATGGGAAGAGCCGTTGCTGCTCTTGCCGTGGGCACCGCCATTGCCCATTCCATTGCTGGCTGGACTAGCGGCAGGCACCTGACCGTTGCGATCCAAGACCTGTACCTGCAAAGGGGTAGACTCCGAGGCAATCAGAATCTTGATATTTTGCACACCAGGCTTTTGGAACGTCATTTGAACTTTCCAGCCACCGTCTTGGCGCACTCGCGACGCCGCAACCACAGGGTTTTCATCAATCGAAACAAGCACACTCTCACCGGCTTTGGACGCATCGACGGTTCCACCGATGATGCAACGCTCCAGTACTTTGAGAGGCGCATTTGGAGTCTGGTTAAGCGTAATCATGGGAACCCGCACCGTGATTAGTAGGCCATTGAAGTAGACATAGTATCGCGTAGGATTGCGGATTCTCACATTTCCCTTAGCGATCGTTAAAGAGATGAGCCGAAGCAATGTTGCATCTCTTTAACAATCAAGGGAAAGCAAGGGAAAGCGATCGCGTCACCGTTAACAATCTGCTATCGCTCTGCGCTTACCCTTTCATCACCCGAGGCTTGAGTGGCTTGCAGGGACTGCCCACACAAACCATCGCCGCAGGCAAATCCCGGAAGACACTGCTGCGCGCCCCGACAACGGTGTTAGCGCCTATCGTGACGCCCGGGGCAACAAAACAATCTGTCGCGACCCAGGCCCCATTACCAATCTGGATCGGCGCCGTGGTCAACTTAAAGGTGGGGTCTGACAAATCGTGGCTGCCGGTGCAGAGATAGCTCTTTTGGGAGACAACGCAATGTTCACCCAAACGAATAGGCTCAAAACTATAGAAAACAACATCATCCCCCACCCAACTGTTATCGCCGATTTCCACTTTCCAAGGATAGGTAAAGCGAGCTGTGGGGCGAATCACAACGTTGCTGCCGATTTTGGCACCAAAGGCTCTGAGAATGCGAGCACGCAGAGCGTTAGCAAAGTGAGGGGTTAGCGGGAAGGCGATCGCCTGCACGAACCACCAAACCAAAATGAACCACCCCGAACGACCGCGATCGAAATGGGACTGGTCATAACGCCCAAGATCCATCCAGGGCTTGATTTGAAACGGGCCAGGAGACGAGCTCGTCTCCCGCATTTCTGTGACTCGCATGTCTTGAGTCCTGATCTCTTGAGCCCTAATCTCTTGAGTCCTCATTTCCTCGGGGTCCATGGGTGCAGCCTTCTGAGGGGGAGCAACATTCACCATGATTAATCACCAAATCACCATAAATTTGTAGGGCCCATACACAATGCCCCTCACCCCATCGCCCAGGAGTAGGCAGGGGTAAGGGGCAAAGCGACAGGGCATCCGCAACGAAAAAGGCTTGCTTAGGCCGCAGGCACCGTTTTCGTCGTGCTCAGGTTCGCCTTTTGATTCGCCTTGACCGTGGTGCTGTTATTGAGAGAACCGCCCATCTGGCGCAGTTCGAACAGCTTGACGCCAATCTGATACTCATACTGGCTGAGCAAACGGGCATAGGTGTAACCAGCAAAACCGTCCAAGAACCCTAGGCGCAGGAAGTAAGCCAGGATAAAGCGCAGAAAGGGCTTGAAGGGCAAACGAACCCAGATCTTTTTGAGGAACCGCTTGCGCTGAACAGAGTCACCAAACAGGTTGGCTCCGATCGTTCCGTCATCGCCCTTGCCTTCCAGCAGGTTGAGATAGACCTTGGCCTCCCAGTTGGAATAGCGGTTGTGGCGAGCCAACCAGTGGAACATGTCACGATAATCCTCGTGCATCATGTCGTTTTCCAGGTATTCCGTCTTGCCGTTGACGACGACGTGCTCATGCACTTCGTTGTCGCCGGTGTTCTGGATTTCGCCGGTTTTGAGATCTTCGTAGCGGCCCTTGGCATGCTTGAAAAAACGCATGTTCCAGTCGGGATACTTGCCGCCGTACTTGATCCACTTACCCATGAAAAAGACACGGCGGTTGAGATAGTAACCGTCGCACTCATCCTTTTCGATCGCCGCCGCCATCTCGTCCCACAGCTCATCGGTGATGCGCTCGTCGCAGTCCACGATCAGGACCCACTCGTTGCGGAAGGGGAGATTCTCTAGGCCCCAATTTTTCTTCTTAGGCCAGGTGCCATTGAAGTGGAACTGCACCACATTGGCGCCCAGCTCCTCAGAAATCTCAATGGAGCGGTCTTCGCTTTGGGAGTCCACCACAAAGACCTCGTCGGCCCGGCTGACACTCTCCAAACATGCGGGAAGATTCTGCTCTTCGTTTTTGGCAGGAATCAGAACGGAAACGGGAATTTTCTTGGATGGCGCTGTCATGGTCAATCCTTAGGCAACGAAATAGAGGCGGTATTAGCAGGGCCTCACAGTCACTGACTCATAATCCGGCCCTCTACTTCTAGTAAGCCCGCAAACGCCCTCGAAGCACCGTTAAAGTTTGAGCAAGTCGCTGAAGGCGGCTATCTATGGATTGTTTTTGGGAAAGGAGTTGACGCAGCTTTTGATGACGGGCGATCGCCATGCTCACCTGGGGCAATTGCTCCGGCGGACAGAGCTTGCGCCAAACCTGACCCGATTTATCTAAGCCACAGACGCAGTAGCGTCCCGCCATGGTCAATTCTGGCGACACACGCACTGCATCAGAAGGGTTGGCGGCCGCTTTTGCCTCCCCTGCCATCGCTTCCAACCAGGCATTGACGATGGGTCCCTCTGCATAGAGGGCTTGAATCGCGTCATGGACCGTCTTCAGCTGCGCTTGCCAAGTCAACACCTCCTTCCCAATATCCTGGAGCAATCCCAACGGCAACATCGGATTGCTGTGATTACTGTGGGTCTTAAATTCAGGCATCTTAGACCGAGGTAACTCAGGGGTTTCGACGGTTTCAATCGCCTTAACTTTCATCGGAGTCACGCTAGACGTTGCAACAACCGGGGCAGTCTCTCCCTCGGCCACCACAGATTGAACAGTGTTGAGCGGCTGGGAATGGACAGACTCCGTTGTGGCTGGCGTCGTCTCAGCAAGTACCTCAACGGACGTGTACCCAGGCTTTTCGTCGGCCCGTTCATCCAGCGTTTCACGGCCTAGCTCACGATCAGCGTGATGGCCAATCCCTTCGTTCAAGGGCACACCAGAGGGCACAACGTGAGAAGGCGCAACACCAGAGGGCGCAACACTGGCCCCAGACATGACCTTCACAAGGGCTGAAGTGGAAGCGGGTCGCTTTGCAACAACAGGCTTTACTACCATCGACACCGGCTTTCGAGGAGCATTGGCAACCACACGACGCAGTGGCTTACAAAACTGAGGAGGGTCAACTTGCGCTAGGGGGCTCGCAGCTGGGCGCTGACCAAAACCACTGTCGATATCAAAGGAGCAAGACCCCATGACGCTCACCATACGATCCGGATCCGCTTTCTGGCCTTGCCGCCGAGAAGCAGGCAACTGCACATAGGCCAAGGCGGCTTCGATTTGCTGGATAGATGATGAGGCCATACCGTTCAAAACACCTGATTAAAAAACCTGAGCACAAACAAAACTGGACCAAGCCAGCTTTGCCTGACCTGTCCAATAAAGAATGCGACAAGGCTAACACTGTTTGGTAATGTGTCAAGGTGATTTCTTTAGCGTTCCCCCAGGGCCAAGCGGGCCAAGTCATTCTGGTTACGGGTCCGGCCCGTTCTGGCAAAAGCGAATGGGCCGAAAATCTAGCTATGCTGTGGACGGAGCAGCCCTCAGATACATCTGCTTCCCACAGCGTGACCTATGTGGCCACCGCCCAAACCAATTCAGAGGATGCCGAATGGAATCAGCGGATTGAAACTCACCGGCGGCGTCGCCCTCAAACCTGGCGATTGGAGGAAGTTCAAGAAGACCTTTCCCCTGTCCTCAAGCAGGCCAACCGCACAGAATGTCTCCTGATCGACTCTCTGGGAACCTGGCTAGCCCATTCAATCGACTGGGAAGAAGAACGGTGGCGATCACAGATTCAATCCTTCCTCGCAGCACTGGAACAATGCCCAGCCCTGGTCATTTTGGTCGCCGAAGAAACCGGTTGGGGAGTTGTTCCTGCCTATCAAATGGGACGTTGCTTTCGCGATCGCCTGGGCCTCTTGACCCGGTGTATTGGCCAGCAAGCCGATGCCGTCTACCTCGCAACCGGGGGCCACGTCTTACCCCTCCATCAGATTGGCTATCCGTTACCCAAGACGAAGCTCTCTCCCTAGGCAATCTCACTCCGGTTCGCAAGCCTCCAATGGACCGGATCCACCGATCCCAGCACAACAAGTTCAAAAATTCAAGATTTTATCTAGGTTTAGAGGGGTAGGCCAGATTTTGATCACGCTAGGATCAGGTCATGGGCATTCATGAGAGGTATTCATGAAAAGGTGCCCCGGCTTCCTTCCCTGATCTCTCTCCCGATATTTCCCATGGCTAATCAAACTGAACTTCGTCATTACCTAGCCTGCTGGTTCCAACTGGGCAAAACCGTCCAGGTTCAAAATAGTGGCCAGACCTTGCGACCGAACCCAGTCATGAAAAATGGCTTATATAGCGATGCCTTTGAAGACTGCTGGCAACAGTTTCAGGTTCAAGGGCTATCCAAGTGTTTTCTGGACGGCACCAACCAAAATCTAGCAGAACTTCTAGAGCCCAAGTGGGAACTGAATAGTTGTGCGCGTTGTACCATGCCCGTTGCTCACAAGGTCGGCGGCATCACTGACATCACCTGCCCTTGCACAGATTTACCAGGCTGGCCTAACACAGAGCTCCCGACCCCCCGTGGAGAACAGGATCAGCGATCGCAGCTTCAGCGCATGAAGCAACGTGTCTATGCTGCGGAAGAACGGACGCCTCCTCTGTCCTAGCCTCCTCTCTCTTAGCCAAAATCGTCCTAGCTAAGATCTGGGTTGGAGAGCGAGTCCCGCAGAGCATCTCGCGATGGGGAAAAATAAGCGGATTTATACCTTATATATAGGCGCATTTTGAGAGTTCATTCCGGAAGCTCAAAATGCGCCTTTGTTTTGGCAAGCAACCCCCAGGGAAAGAACAGTGCAAACACACTGCATGCAGATGATGCAGATGTCGGTCGTCAGGATTGGAGCAGCCCAAACTTCATCCCAAAAACTTAGCGCTGAAAGCTAGATTTGCCTCCTAGGACTGCCACCCATCCCCGAAGCAAATATCCGAAGCCGCTACCCGTAGGAGGACAGATGGGAAGATGGAAAATGTAGGATTTTCGTTGTGCCTCGTCCCATGGTCCAAGTCGCCCTGATTCAGCCCCAGATTCCTCCCAATACCGGCAATATTGCCCGTACCTGTGCCGCCACCGAAACACCACTGCACCTAGTGGGTCCCCTGGGTTTCGAATTGAGCGATCGCTACCTCAAACGGGCTGGACTCGACTATTGGCCCCATGTCGATCTCCATTGCCACGATTCCATCGCGGCCTTTGTGCAGCAATGCCCAGCGAAACAGGAACAACGCTGGGTTGGGTTCAGCACCAAGGGCACCCAGAACTACATTGACTTTGACTTTCGAGCCACCGATATCTTGCTATTTGGCCGCGAGACGAGTGGACTCCCCCAAGCCTCGCTCGATCACTGCACAGATTTGGTCTACATCCCGATGAGTCAGGCCCATGTGCGCAGTCTCAACCTTTCCGTCAGCGTCGCAATCGCCCTATTCGAAGCCCGACGCCAGCTCGGCCAACTCAAATCCGACAGGCTCAAGGCAACAGAAAAGTAGAGACTGTCTCGATGATTCTGTTCACTGCAATCATTTCGACTATCTATATATAGATGCGCAGACTCAATACGCGGGAACCTCAAGAGCCAAAAAGGACATCGCCCCGGTCAAAAGCTCTAGAAGCAGAGCGATGTGATGAAACCTTCATTCAGTTCTGCTTATCACTGATCACAGAAAAAACAATCGTTGCCACGCATAACAAAGACGGGGCTCCCCAACAGAGGCGCCATCGATGGGAAGGAACAGAACAGAAACCGATCCTCAGCCTCAAACGGTCAAAGTCCCTTCAGATAGGAAATCCACCGAAAAATAAGCGAGGGGTCAGACCCCTAATGGGCAAAATGGAACATTTGTGAGTCGGATCACAGGCAGACAAAAGAAATGATTACCAAAAATAATCAGTCAACCTTTTTAGTCACCCCAAAGTTGACTGAAGGTCATATGCGCACCATGACTCAGATGCAATTGGTGCCCTACATGACCATTTATCATCAGGAATCTATGAAAACTATCTGTTTGTCTAGGGAAAAGCGATAAGAAATTCATATATCGAGGGCAATTTTATTGAAATGCCTCCCAGCGGCAAGGGGCGATCGCTGGAAGCCCCCGTACAAAGGTCATCCAAAGAACCTTGATCGAGCCATTTTTTGCATCATAAAAAATAAATTTTCCATGGATTTCCACTCAGTATTTTTACGTTACGGAAATCCTTGAAAGCCCTATTAAATAAGGGCTAGAGAATTTTAATACCATCGCTATAGCGAGTCATTATCCAAATGGCACCGTAGTAATTACTGAGGACTTTATGCTACGTTTGGGCGCAATATTTGCGTGAGCTTGTGTAATTGTAAAAAGCAAGTTAACCTTTCGTAGGTATTCGAGTGGTGCGTCCACAGACGCCTTCTCTTACGGGTCTGCAAACTCGTCCAAGCGTTCCCCACGAGCGTTTGGTGCCTGCAAAGCCCCAGGGATGTGTGAGTACTGATTGTCAGGAGGTCATTCCTTGAAACGAGGATTCCCGCAGAAAATCGAGCCCCTTTTACCCCCTTCTCTTGGTAAGGATGCTCTCCAGGCGCTGACCGAGTTGGCCGCGGCTTCCTCCGCAGGCATTACCCCAAGCGCTGATGTCCTCGACCAAGTTCGTCGCCTTAACCCCGACGAAATTGCCTCCGTTGTTCGTGAGGCCGGTGGCGAAGATTGGGTAGAGCGCTATCTCAAGCCCATTCTGATGAGTGCCGATTGTCAGCGCCGTTTGCGCACATCGGCTGCCGTCATGGGACTTGCCCTATCCATGGGTGCCTCAGACATTCTTTCGCTGATGCGAACCCAAGCTTTGGCGGCGGAGGCCTCTTCTTCAGAGGTTGCTTCATCTGACCGAGCCGAGGAGCTCGCCCTTGAGCTACAGAAACTTGCTGAGTCAGCGGCAGCCGTGGTTGAAGAGGGTGACCTCGGAAACTTCAGCACCACACCATCTGAGCTTTTAGCCCTTGAAGAAAATAGGGCTCCTCAGAAAGTGGCAGCGGCATTCCCACAGGTGGAATCCGCCACGTCTTACCATGTGGTTCAGCCCGGTGAGACCGTGTCTAGCCTGGCGCGTTCCTACAGTGTTTCGACCACTCAGATTGTTGCGGTCAATCACCTAACCGACGCAGCCTCGATCAAAGTTGGCCAGACCCTTCAGATTCCAGCCAATGCTGCAGACAAGGCCCAAGTTGCGACGACAGCATCTGTGGGGACCTCGGATGTTGAGTTATCTCAACTGAAGCCTTATCAGATTAAGCAGGGTGACACGCTAGCTTCAATTGCTCGCAGCTACGACGTCTCCCGGGCGGACATCATCTCCGTCAATCAGCTTCAGAATCCGAATGCTCTCAAGGTTGACCAAGTCATTGCGCTACCGCGTAACGCCTCTGCGACACCTGTTCAGTCACAGCGTCAAGTCCTTGCGAGCCAGCCCCTGGAGTCAAAGGCATCCTTGCCCACACCACCGTCTCTCGTGAGTGCGGTTTCTCCAGCGGTTCAACCTTCGACACAGGCGGCCCCTGTTGTTCCTGAGGTTGAAGCCCTTGCAACCTACCGGGTTCAACCCGGTGACACGCTAGCAAAAATTGCTCGGAAGAACGGCATCTCAATCTCTGAGCTGAGCCGAGCCAACAAAATTACTGACCCCAACTTTATTTTTGTGGGGCAGTCGCTCAACGTTCCTGGTGGTGTGCGGAATTCCTCGGCAACCCGTCAGGCCCTGCAAAAACCTGACATTGTGGCAGCTCGCACCGCGACCTCTCTCTCCCAGGATTCCTCTGAGTCCTTTGATTCCAGTCGCTATGTCAGTGGCTTGATGGGTGAGATCCGTCAGCTTCGTGAGAAGTATCAAGCTCCTAGCGAAGTCGCAAGCGACCTTAAGACGCCCATCGTGCCCGAGCCCGTTCGTGAGGCAGAGCCTAAGGTTGCCGCTCAACCTGTTACCCCCCAACGAACGGCCAATACCCCTTCGAGTAAGCCAAACCGCTACTTAGCAGGCTTAGAAGCGGAGCTGCGCGAACTCCGTTCCAATGCTCAGGGTGGTAAGTCTGCCGCCGTGGCAAAGGCCCCTTCATCCGGTAGCAGCGATCGCATCTCCGTTCAGCTGCCCCAGGTTAAGCCTCAGCCGAAGCAGGAACCTCAAGTAGTCGCGGCTGCATCTCTGGGCTCTCAGTCCTACGAGCCCCTAGCGCAGTCCCTACTCAGCCGATCCGTCGCCCCTGAGCTGCCGCCTCTCCTGTCTGAGCCTTACCTCCCCAATGGTGTCCTCAGAGGCTATATCTGGCCTGCAGAGGGTGTCCTTAGCTCTCGTTACGGCTGGCGCTGGGGTCGTATGCACAAGGGGATCGACATTGCCGGTCCGGTCGGCACGCCGATCCTTGCTGCTGGCGGTGGTGTTGTCACCTACGCGGGCTGGAATAGTGGCGGCTATGGCAATCTGGTTGAGGTGACTCACCCGGACGGCAGCGTCTCTCTCTACGCACACAACAGTCGCATCATGGTTCGTGAGGGACAACGTGTTCGCCAGGGTCAGCAGATTGCCTCCATGGGCAGCACTGGCAACAGCACCGGCCCTCACCTCCACTTCGAGATTCACTCCCCAGGTAAGGGCGCTGTGAATCCTGTTGGTCTACTGCCCCAAAAGTAGGTCGAATCGTCCTTGGCTAAGCTTTGCAAGCCCAGGCCAATCCATTAGTTACGCATACATCCTTAATGATTAGCGGGTCACCCAACGGGTTGACCCGTTTTTGTTTGCGCCCCACTTGTCCCAACGAGTCCTGTCCAAACGATTTTGGACAAAGTGAACTTTTATGTTGTGGAGCGACCGCCCAGTGTGATAACTTTGATAACCGTTGAGGGTAAACCTTCGGCGCGGCTCAGTAGCTCAGTGGTAGAGCAGGGGACTCATAAGCCCTTTGTCGCGTGTTCAAATCACGCCTGAGCCATAACGCATCATTAACACGGCTTCGACATCACAGAAGGGTATGCCCATCGTGGGCTTGGAAACGCCCCATTCAATCCGATGGGCTCTGTAATCCCAGCCTGTCCACACTCCAAGCTGGTCCATAAGGGTCCAAACGTTTGTATCGCCGCTAAATCAAAGTAAAAGCGGGCGTGATAGGGTGAGAGACGTTTAGCCAGAGCGCTATCACTTAGGAATTTACGTTTATGACTTACCAGAGCGAAGGCTGTCTGCGTGTGGGCCAGGAAGCCCCTGACTTTACCGCAACGGCAGTGGTGGACCAGGAATTCAAAACGATTAGCTTGTCGGACTATCGCGGCCAGTATGTCGTTCTTTTCTTCTATCCCCTGGACTTTACCTTCGTGTGTCCAACCGAGATCACGGCCTTTAGCGATCGCCACGCAGAATTCAAAGCCCTAGGAACCGAAGTCCTCGGCGTTTCCGTTGATAGCGAATTCTCTCACCTCGCTTGGATCCAAACTGAACGCAACATGGGCGGCGTCGGCGACCTCGACTATCCCTTGGTTTCTGATATCAAAAAAGAAGTGAGTGCAGCCTATAACGTCCTGGATCCAGAGGCAGGTATTGCACTGCGTGGTCTCTTCATCATCGATAAGGAAGGCGTGTTGCAGCACGCCACCATTAACAATCTTGCCTTTGGCCGCAACGTCGACGAGACCCTTCGGACCTTACAGGCCCTCCAACATGTCCAGAACAACCCCGACGAAGTGTGTCCGGCGGGATGGACACCGGGCGACCAAACCATGAATCCCGATCCAGTCAAGTCCAAAGAATACTTCGCAGCCATCTAGCCGATCGACCCCGTCATCCCGGGATTGAGCCTGCACGAGCTTCGCTTTTGCTGTCTGTGCGAATCAGGGCTCAGGAGGAATTTAGGTTCGTCCTTTTGGCTTTTTGGGTCATCCATTGCTTCCACAAATGGATGACCCAGTTGAGGACACCAGACCATCAAAATGATTTCTGCGGATTGCTTGCCCGGATGAACGTCTTTCCGCTAGTATCGTTACCTAGTGAGCTAATGCTCACTCTTGTGCCTCTGGAGAGGTGGCCGAGTGGTTGAAGGCGCAGCACTGGAAATGCTGTTTAGGGGAAACTTTAACGAGGGTTCGAATCCCTCCCTCTCCGTTTGTAGTTTCGATTTGGTTGACAGACCTTTCACGGGACTCTGAGCAACTAGATTTAACCGAAGAAGCGCTCGGATTTTGATTGGTTCGAGCGCTTTGTTCTGTTCGGGTGCAGTTGCCTACCCTAATCTCTGGCGAGAGCAGATAGAATGGGAGGCAATCTTTCTCAATGTTGATGGATGCCACCTGGCTTAACAGGGTCTGGCTCCCTGTCACATTGGTGTAGCCGCATCGGGATATTCAGCGAGGAGCGCTTGTAACGAATGGGTAAGGTAGTCGGCATTGACCTGGGCACAACCAACTCGGTGGTGGCCGTCATGGAAGGCGGTAAGCCCGTGGTCATCGCGAATGCTGAGGGCATGCGCACCACCCCTTCGGTTATTAGCTTCAGCAAGGAGGGAGAGCGCCTCGTTGGCCAGATGGGACGACGACAGGCAGTTCTGGATCCCAAAAATACGTTCTACAACATCAAACGGTTCATCGGTCGCCCCTATCGCGAACTAAGCGAAGAGGATCGGCGGGTTCCCTACAGCATTCGCCGCAACGAAGAGGGCAATATCCGCATCATCTCCCCTCGTCTAGAGCGGGAGTTTGCCCCCGAAGAAGTTTCGGCCATGATCATCCGCAAGCTGGCGGATGGGGCAAGTCGCTATCTGGGTCAACCCGTGACGGGAGCAGTCATTACCGTCCCTGCTTACTTTAACGATTCCCAACGACAGGCCACGCGGGATGCAGGCCGCATTGCAGGTCTAGACGTTAAGCGGATTCTGAATGAACCCACGGCCGCCTCTCTTGCCTACGGACTCGATCGCGGTCAGCGTCAACGGATTCTAGTGTTTGATCTGGGTGGAGGCACATTTGACGTCTCCATCCTTAACGTGGGCGATGGGGTGTTCGAAGTGTTGTCGACCAGTGGCGACACGCAGTTGGGGGGCAATGATTTTGATCGTAAGATCGTCAACTGGCTCGCCGAAAAATTCTTGGCGGAAGAGGGCATTGATTTGCGGCGGGAGCGTCAGTCCTTGCAACGCCTCACCGAGGCGGCTGAGAAGGCCAAAATCGAACTCTCCGGCATTGGGATTACCGAAATTAATCTGCCGTTTATTACGGCAACGGAGGATGGACCGAAGCATCTCGAAGCGACGCTGACCCGAGGTGAGTTCGAAACCATGTGTGGCGAACTTCTGGAGCGGCTGCGTCTACCTGTGCGTCGGGCTATCAACGATGCTCGTATCTATCCCCAAGATATCGATGAGTTGGTCCTGGTGGGGGGCTCTACCCGCATGCCCATGGTGAAGGAGCTGGTCCAGTCCTTCATCAATCGCCAACCGAACCAGAATGTGAATCCGGATGAGGTGGTCGCTGTAGGGGCTGCTGTTCAAGCAGGCATCATTGCGGGGGATGTTCGCGATGTCCTGCTGCTCGATGTAACGCCTCTATCCCTGGGCTTGGAGACCATCGGTGGTGTCATGAAGCCTTTGATTCCTCGCAATACGCCGGTTCCGGTGCGTAAGTCGGATATTTTCTCGACCGGTGAGAGCAATCAGACGCTGGTGGAGATTCATGTCTTGCAGGGCGAGCGCCAAATGTCCGAGGGCAATAAGTCTTTGGGACGCTTCAAACTCATGGGCATTCCCCCAGCACCTCGCGGCGTGCCTCAGATTCAGGTGTCGTTTGATATCGACTCCAACGGAATCTTGCAGGTCAGCGCCCTCGATCGCACCACAGGTCGGGAACAAACCGTGACGATTCAAGGGGCTTCCACCCTAAGCGATGCAGAAATCGACCGCATGATGGAGGAGGCTGAGGAGTACGCTCAGTTAGATAGTCAGAAGAAGGCCAAGGTCGATCGACGCAACCAAACCGAGAGCCTGGTCAGCCGGGCGGAACGCAAGCTCCGGGAAGTAGCTATCGACTTTGGCATGTACTTCGCCGATCGCGAACGGCGTCAGGTGGAGCTTTACATCAGAGACCTCAAGGAAGCCTTGGAAGCCCAGGACGATCGTGCGATCGACCTCGCCCAGGCGGATCTTCAGGACTCGCTCAAGGTGTTGGAGCAGGAAATCAAATTCCGCCTACGGGAAGAGGGTGATGACGATCTCTTCAAATCGGTGAAGGAGACGTTTACCGACATCAAGGATTCGATCACCGGGGAGGATAACTATCGGCCTCGCGATGATTATTACGGTCAGGGCGATCGCTACGGCAATGGCTACGGGCAACAGGGCGGATATGGCCAACCACCTGGTTATGGCCAGAGTGGCTACGGGCAACAGCGGGGCTATGGCCAACCCAATCCCCCCGGGAACTATAGCCAATCGGGCAATCGCAGCAGCTATCCCAATGAACAGGGCTATGGTAGTCGTCCCGGTGGAGTATCCGGCAATGAACGCAATAGCCCTCGCTATAGCAACCCCTACCCTAATGAAGACTTCGGGGATGATGATGAATGGTTGTGATGACCGATCAGAATCGCTAGTTGATTGAATCTAACCCTGCTGCACTGGGTTGGATCGAGCGTGGCGGCGAATGGTTGATGGGTTTGATATGACCGGATGTAATGGAAAATTTCCGCAACTACTACGACATCTTGGGGGTGACGCGCGACGCCACCGCTGAGGAAATAAAGAAGACCTTTCGTCAGTTGGCGCGGAAGTATCACCCTGATCTCAATCCAGGGGATAAGGAAGCAGAGGAGAACTTCAAGACCATCGGCGAGGCCTACGAGGTGCTGTCCGATGTGGAGCGGCGATCGCAGTACGACGAGTTCAGCCGCTACTGGAACCAGGCTGGCTTTCAAGGCGGTGGCGATTTCCAGGGCAACGGCTGGGCGGTGCAGTGGGGCAAGATGCCCGACATCGACTTTAGCCAGTTCCCAGATTTCAATATTTTTGTGGATGAGCTGCTGGGCAAGAAGCCACCGGGCAGGGAAGAAGGCTATGGCGATCGCTATGACGATTATGGCGATCGTAGCTACGAGGGCGATCGCTATCCCGAGGATACGACGTACCAAACCCAGGCCACCGCGACGAGCTCATCCCGTGACCGCTCCAAAACCCGTGATCGCTCTAAGACCAAAGATGTAGAAGCCAATCTGCAAGTGCCCTTAGAACAGGCTTACGGCGGCGGCGTAGAGCGAATTCGTCTGGAGGACGGCCGAGCCCTCGAACTGGACATGCCGGGAGGCTTGGTATCGGGGCAACAAATCCGGCTCAAGGGCCAGGGCATCGGCGGCGGCGATCTGTATCTCAAAATTGAAGTGCCAGAGCATCGCTTTTATCAACTCGACGGAACGGACATTTATTGCACGGTGCCGGTCAGTCCAGTGGAAGCGGTGTTAGGGGCGCCCATAGAAGTGCCAACGCTCGATGGAGCAGTGCAGGTGAATGTACCGCGAGGGGTGCGCTCGGGTCAGCGCCTACGGCTGGCCAATAAGGGCTATCCCAATGAGGCTGGGGTTCGAGGTGACCAAATTGTGGAGATTGTGATTGCGGTACCGACGTACTTGAGTGAGGAGGAGCGATCGCTGTACGAGAAGCTTTATCAGATTGAGAGCTTTGACCCACGGCGAGAGTTGCCGCTGTAGCAGGCACAAGACCATGGCACAAAATGCGATCGTCTAAAATAGAAGCATTGCTTTTTTTGGCATTACAGCGGGCGTTGTCCATGGCTAGCATTACGCTAAATCTCAATCCAGTGGTACGTCTCTCCCGAGAACAATTTCACACGCTTTGCCGAGAGAATCCAGACCTAAAGCTTGAGCGTAGCGCGACGGGAGAACTGATTGTTATGCCACCCACTGGCGGAGAAACTGGGCGTCGCAACGTTTCTGTTAGTGGTCAGCTTTGGGCCTGGAATGAACAAACCGATTTAGGGGAGGCGTTTGACTCTTCGACAGGGTTTACATTGCCGAACGGAGCAGACCGTTCGCCCGATGCATCTTGGGTGACGCGAGCACGTTGGATTGCACTAACACCAGAACAGCGAGAAAAATTTGTCCCCCTCTGCCCTGATTTTGTTGTCGAAATTTTGTCTCCCTCGGACAGCCTCAAAAAAACACAGACCAAGATGGCGGAGTATTTGGAGAATGGCTGTCGTCTCGGCTGGTTGCTCAACCGCAAGGGCGGAAGCGTCGAAATTTACCGACCTGAGCAAGCTGTGGAAATATTGGACGCGCCATTGAGCATTTCAAGCGAGTCCGTTTTGCCGGGATTTACGTTGAGTTTGCGCAAGTTCTGGAGTGAATAGAATCTAGTGCAACGTCACAGATTAATTTGAGGGTAGACAGACTTGAGTTTGGGGTGAAAGAACCTGGCTTTTGCGACACTAAGCATTATATTTTTGGCTATCCAGCTCCTATCCAAGACCCTAAGATGGAGTGCCTGTGTCAACTCCGCTCCCACGGTATCGAAGGCCATGAGGAACAATCTGATGAAATCGAGAACAGTACGCAAGACTGGCAATCCCTGTTGCAGTTAGACCGTGACGACCACGTTGGCTTTCAATTTGGAGATACCAGAAGACTTTACTTCTGGATTCGCGGGCGAGATCTTCAGGCACACGATTTTTCCCAGGTTTGTTGTGAGTTTCAGTGGTGTGAACAAAGACTGTCATTGAAACGCTCGCAACGCTCGCACTTCCTCCTTTAGCTCAATCACCAACGTCGCCAAATTTTCAAACTCCTCCCGCGTCACCGTTGTCTTGCGCTGGACACTGGCGGGTTGACTGATGCGCGTTGTATTTTTTGGTGGGTCTAGCGAAGGCGCACTGAGTCGCGATGAGAGCTGATTGACTTTTGAGGACAACCTTTGCAAGTCAAACTCCAATCGCGCCACCTTCGAATCCAGCAATGACGAATTGGCCCGCACCGGCAGCGAACCGAGCAACAACATCAATAAGCTCAACACAATGATTACAACTACCACAAACTGCTGATGAATCCGACGCATCCTCATCGCTCTGGCTCCGCTGGCTCAAACCCTACCTCTCCATTATGGAATCTCCAGCCAAGGAAAGACCGGGCAGCAGCGTGACACAAGCAGTGTGGGAGTTGGAGGCGGCAATCGCCTGAGCTAATTCCACCCTCCAAAGCTGCTCTGCATCAGACTCATCCCCTGAAGCATGATGGATTGGAACAATGCTCACCCCCTCTCGCGCCTGTAGCCCAGCCAATCTATTTGGTGATGCATCCCACAAGAGCAAACGGTCATGACGTGGCCCAATCTGTTCGAGATGCCTTAACAACTGCTCCGGTTCAAAAAATAAGAATTCCGCTGATGGAGGCAACTCATAACTCAGGCCAATCCCCCTAAACAGATTTTCTGAGCTTGCTTGCAGCAATAGTAAAGGGGTCTCAGCACGCTCCATTTCTTCGGCAAGCACAGAGAATTGAACATGATGTTCTGAAACGAATCGGCTATGAGCCTGGGCTCTCCAAGCCCAAGGAACAAGACAAAGAAAGAGTAGTATCAACAACAATACTTGGCCTAAATGGTAGCGTCGCGATGAAAGCAATAGGGTTCTGAAATAAGCCGCGATCGCGAAAACACCGACCAAGAGCCAGGGAATCAGCCCCAGTTCCACCAGCGATCGCGACAGTTTCAAGCCATCATTCCCCACAGCCCAAGATTCTAATGCTGGAGCAACAATTTTTACAAACCAGGGAAAAAATAGTGCGATCGCCCCCCCCGCAGCAGCGCCAAACTTCCACCATTGTCGCCAGGGCAACGCCAACAACACAAATATCCCATGGGCCAGGAGAAGCAATCCAGCGGCAGCAGTGGTGTAGAAACTAAGCGCCATCCCAGCACCATAGATCAGCCAAGACATAAGCTGCTCTCGCTGAATCGCTCGCCCCAGCAGAGCCGTTGTTACCACAACTTCACAGGCCCAAAGCGTGTGCTCCTGCACCACCGGAGCCTCTGGCAGCGGAGATAGCGCCAACACCCCCATCGCCAATAGGCCAATCAGACCATCCCCGAATACAGCTCGTCCGAATCCATAGACCAAGGGCAACAGCAGCAGAGCCAACCCAACAGTGAGGCTGCGGAAGGCCAATACTGAGCGACCAAAGAAATGAGTCCACAAACGCGCTAACACAACAAAGAGTGGGGACTGTTGGGGATGTTGCTGCAGGGCAGCGATCGTATCGCTCCAACGCTTTGCCGATGAAAGCTGCCAGTCGTTTTGAAGCTGGGCAGCAGATATAGGGCGATCGCGGATTTGGCGAAGGATACCTGCATCCGTATGACCGGCAACGCGCAAAACATTAGAGAGTTCGCTGGGGCGATAGGGGTTGCGCTCTATATGGATGCAGCGAGAAACAATGCCGAGGATGAGGGCGATGGCCACACAAACCAAGACCCATCGCCGCGACTCAAGCCTCACAATGCGACCTAGTTCTGCTCCGACGCCAGCTCCGCCAACATCGACTGCTGATCCTTCGTAATGCAGGACTGCAAAATCGGTTCAATCTCACCCACCAACACACCACTCAACGGAAAGTTTTGGCCCAGACGGTGGTCCGTTACCCGATTGTCCTTGTAATTATAGGTGCGGATTTTTTCAGAGCGGGAGCCCGTACCCACCTGGGACAGACGTTTCGAGCGCTCTTTTTCCTGCTGCTCTGCCAGCTTAATTTCGTAGAGTTTTGCCCGGAGAATTTGCATCGCGCGCTCGCGGTTTTGCAGCTGCGATCGCTCCTCCGTACAAAACACTCGAATCCCCGTTGGCTTGTGGATCAAATCCACCGCCGTCTCCACCTTGTTCACATTCTGACCACCCGCACCACCGGAGCGAGCTGTCTTCATCTCAATTTCCTTCGGATCAATTTCGATCTCGACTTCATCGACTTCTGGCATGATCGCCACCGTAGCCGTCGATGTATGGACTCGCCCGCCGGACTCTGTCGCGGGAACCCGCTGCACCCGATGAACGCCCGCCTCATATTTCAACTTACTGAAGACCTGCTCCCCTTTCACTTCCAAAATGATTTCGCTGTAGCCCCCCATATCTCCCCGGGACTCGCTAATCATCGCAATCTTCCAGCCCTGCTCTGAAGCATAGCGATTATAAATATTGAGCAAGTCTCCAGCCCAGATACTCGCTTCATCTCCACCCGCACCCGCTCGAATCTCCAACATGATGTTCTTGTCATCATTGGGATCCTTAGGAAGCAACAACACCTGGAGACGGTCCTCTAGCTGAGACACCAGCTCCTGCAGCTCATCGACCTCCATCTGGGCCATTTCCCGCATTTCCAGATCATCAGCAGCCTCCTTCAGAACCTGCTTTGCCCCGGCCAATTCTTCCTGGGTCGCTTTCCATTTTTCGTAGGTCGCGACAACCTCTTCCAGCGCAGCTCGTGCCTTGGCCACCCGCTGAAACTCTCCGGGCTGGCTAGCCACATCCGGATCCGCCATCTGCCGCGTCAGTTCGTGGAACGTCTCTTCGACAGAATTAAGCTTGTCAATCAGATAGGACTCAGCCATCACCAAACCTCAAACGAAAACAAAAACCGTCGGGTGGATCCAATTAACCTTTCGGTCATGGACCCAATTGTCCACAAAACCCACAAACAAAATCAATCAATCGAGATTAATCAACCTAGAAAACACAAATTCCGTAGAGCCATAGCAATACGCTACAGCCCTACGGAATCGGACAAGGCAAGAATCGCTATTCCGCTGCGTCACCACCACCATCAGTGGGCGCATCGAACATACCGTACTTACGACGGAAGCGCTCAACACGACCCTCGGCGTCAATAATCTTTTGCGTGCCAGTGTAGAACGGGTGGTTACCAGACCAAACGTCTACATGAAGCTCGGGCTTCGTCGAACCAACGGTCATTACAACTTTGCCATTGCAATAGACTTTTGCTTCGGGATACCACTCGGGATGGATACCTTCCTTTGCCATGATCGTCTCCAAACAATAAATCGACCGAATACCAAACAACGCAGAGGCAAAATGCTGTTCGCCTCCGCAAAAAATTAACGCTTCGAGAACTGAGGAGCCTTACGCGCTTTGCGCAGACCATACTTCTTACGTTCCTTAGCGCGGGGGTCACGGGTCAAATACCCTTCAACCTTCAGCGGCTTGCGATTGTCAGGATCAAGCTCACACAGCGCACGCGCGACGCCTAGCTTAATCGCATCGGCCTGGCCTGTTAGGCCACCGCCATGGACGTTTACCAAAATATCGTACTCACCTTCCAGACCCAGCGTTTCCAAGGGAGCCTTGGTTGCGTTGAGATAGCTGGGGTTGTACTGGAGGTAGTTCTCACCTTCACGCTTGTTGATGGTGAGCTTACCGCTGCCGGGAACGAGACGAACACGAGCCACAGAAGCTTTGCGGCGACCGGTGCCCCAATAGACGGCCTTGTTAGACTGGTCTGCCATTAGCTATCTCCTGGAATCGTTTGAATGGTCAAGGTTTCGGGGTTCTGAGCCGCATGGGGATGCTCGGGGCCAGCATAGACCTTGAGCTTGCGGAAGAGCTGACGACCCAGGGCGTTCTTAGGCAGCATGCCTTTGACAGCCTGCTCAAGAATCCGCTCGGGAATGCGAGCTTGAAGCTTGTTGAATGTCTCAGTCTTCATGCCGCCGGGACGTCCCGAGTGACGGCGATAGAGCTTTTGGTCGCCCTTATTGCCTGTCACAACCAATTTCTCAGCATTGATCACAACGACAAAATCGCCAGTATCCATGTGTGGGGTGAAGGTTGGCTTCTTCTTGCCCCGTAGGATCGTTGCGATTTCAGTGGTCAAGCGACCCAAGCGCTGGTCTGCCGCATCAACGACATACCACTTGCGCTCAATGTCAGCGACGGGTGGAATGTGGGTTTTGTTCATGTTCTGAATCTTCGAATAGAAATAGCGGTTGAGTGTTGTACCATGCATCCCTTGGAAAAGGGCAATCCGGATAACCCACTCGCAAAAGGCAAAGCCCTTGGGCCGGGGCAGAATGCTTCACGAGGTCGCGGCGTTCGTTACGCCAAATCTCGGTGAATTCTTCAACGGTTCGAGAACCCTCACCAACCTGAACCAGCATCCCCACAAGCAATCGCATCATGCCGTAGAGAAATCCGCTGGCTTGGACCTCAATCTCAACGAACGGACCGCGACGTCGGCATAGGACATCCTGCACATCAACCCAAGAATGGGGGCGGGCAGAGCGCGATCGCTCAAGGGCAGAAAGATGGTGGGTGCCTAGGAGTGGTGTCAGGGCAGCCAACATCCTTCTTTCGTCCAGCGGTGCGCGGTAATAATGCCAAACAAACGGGCGCAAAAAGAGATTGGGGCGTCGGTCAGTATAAATGGTGTAGCGGTAACGTCGCCAAGAGGCAGAAAATCGGGCATGCCAATCTTCAGAAACCGCCGCTGAAGCCCTAACGATTATATCGTCTGGAAGACGCGTGTTTAGGACTCCCATCCATCGCTCTGGAGGAATCGGACTGACCACCTCAAAATGAGCCACCTGGGCTGCAGCATGGACACCACTATCGGTGCGGCCAGCACAATGAAGGGTGACGGGAGAGTCAACGATGGAAGCAATGAGCGCCTCCACCTCCCCTTGCACCGTTCGGCCTTGGGATTGCCGTTGCCAGCCGAAAAAACGAGCACCTTGATACTGAATCACCAAGGCAACTCGCTGTTTTGAATTGGTCATCACCCCAATGCCATAAGCCGAGCCAAACGTATCAAGCGGTTCTAAACCAGCTCAATAATGGCCATATCGGAGTTATCACCACGGCGAGAAACTGTACGCATGATGCGAGTGTAGCCACCATTGCGAGAGCCATAGCGCTCCTGAGCTTGCTCAAAAATGGCATGGACAAGGGCCTTATCATAGATATAGCCCAGCGCGCGACGACGGGACGCCAGACTACCGTCTTTGGCGAGGGTGATAATGCCCTCAACTTCCTTACGAACCGCTTTGGCGCGGGTCTTGGTCGTTTTGATTTGGCCATTGCGCAATAGCTCAGTAGCGAGTGCTCGCAGCAAGGCTTTTCGTTGGTCAGCAGGGCGACCTAATTCCGGTACACGGCAACGATGGCGCATTTGTCTTAAGGGATGATGTTAATCAAGTGAATGGATTTAGGCGTGGAATGCGTGCAAGCCGCCGACCCCACGCCAACAACGACGATTAGCCGTGCTTAGACTGGGGCAGTGTAATCCCAAGTCGCTCCTGAAGGGCCTCGACGACCTCTTCAGCAGACTTTTGGCCAAAGTTTTTGATCTCCAGCAAGTCTTCCTGGGAGTAATCCAGCAAGTCTGCGACGGAGTTGATTTGCGCCCGCTTGAGACAGTTGTAAGCCCGCACAGAGAGCTGAAGCTCTTCGATCGGCACCTGGCTCTCGGGTCGCTCCTGGGGCTCCTCTTCGCCAGGGGCATCAAAGTTGATTTCCCGTAGTGGATTGAAGAGATCCACAAGAATACTAGAAGCTTGGCTCAGAGATTCTTGGGGAGTGAGACTACCGTTTGACCAGATTTCAATGTGCAAGCGGTCTTGCTCAATGTTGTCCAGAGAGCGGGTAGATTCAACGCTGTAATTGACCTTCGTGACAGGCATATAAACAGCATCAAGCTGTAGGAAGTCCACAGCCGTTGATTCTTGTTGCCCACGCTCAAAGGTGCGATAGCCTTCGCCATTTTCGATGCGAAATTCCATCTCGAGAGTCGCACCCGCCGCAATCGTCGCGATGTACTGATTGGGGTTGATGATTTCAACTTCGGGATTCACATCAATATGGCCCGCCGTCACCATCGCAGGACCCTGCACGTGAAGACGACCAATTTGAGGCTGCTCCGCGTGAGAGCGAAGCACGATCTGCTTGACGTTCAAAAGAATATCGAGGACATCCTCACGAACGCCTGCGATCGTCGCAAACTCATGGCTCACGCCTGCAATACGAACCGCCGTCACAGCAGTTCCACTCAAATTCGCTAAAAGAACCCGGCGTAGGGCATTACCAACCGTTGTTCCTTGTCCTCGACGCAGGGCGTCAATGACGAACTTGCCGCATTGACTCTGGTCTTTACCTGTCGTTGTGCTTATGCACTCAACTTGAAATGCCATCATTCCACCTCCCGATGCTTGTCTCTCGTATACAAAATGCGTTAAACGCGACGACGCTTGGGAGGGCGACAGCCGTTGTGAGGAATCGGCGTTACGTCACGAATTAGCGTAATTTCTAAGCCAGCGCCCTGGAGCGCACGGATGGCGGTCTCACGACCCGAGCCAGGGCCACTGACCATAACTTCGATTTGGCGCATGCCTTGATCCATGGCTTTGCGTCCCGCGCTTTCAGCGGCGGTCTGGGCCGCAAAGGGAGTTCCTTTTTTGGCTCCTTTGAAGCCGCTAGAGCCCGCAGAGGCCCAAGAAACGACCTCACCAATGGGGTCAGTAATCGAAATAATCGTGTTGTTGAACGTCGAGCGGATGTGGGCAACGCCATTCGGGACATTGCGCTTCGACTTCTTGCCGCCTGATCTACGAGTTGGCTTCGCCATAGGACCTAATCCAATCTAAAGATATCGAGTAAAAATGTGGACAATTTGCTGAAAATTTTGTTCGGCTCCCAATCCCACGACTGAGACCGAGTCGAATCAGGTCCCCTACTTCTTCGGAGCCTTCTTCTTGCCAGCAACCGTGCGTTTCGAACCACGGCGGGTGCGAGAGTTGGTGCGCGTGCGCTGACCTCTAACCGGCAAGCCAGCCCGGTGACGACGGCCACGATAGGTACCAATATCCTGAAGGCGCTTGATGTTCATCGCTTCCCAACGACGAAGATCACCTTCAATCTGATAGTCGCTCTCAACGGCTTCACGCAGAGCGGCAACATCGGCATCAGCGAGATCACGAACCCGCGTATCGGGGTTGACACCAGTTTTGGCCAGAACCTGCTGAGAACGGGTCAGGCCAATGCCGTAAATGTAAGTTAGTCCGATTTCAACTCGCTTCTCACGAGGTAAATCTACTCCTGCAATCCGAGCCACGTTTTCTACTCTCCCTCTAGATCAAATCCTGTTAACCAACTCTATGCTTTGCTAAAGCCCATGCCTTGCTAACTGTGTCGTTCTGGCTTTACCCAGAGATTTCACCCAGAGGTCTGGGTAAATCCAAAATGTTCTATCAATTAGCCCTGGCGCTGCTTATGCTTCGGGTTAACAGAACAGATCACCATGACACGACCGCGGCGGCGGATGACACGGCATTTGTCGCACATTTTTCGAACCGATGGTCTAACTTTCATGCCTTCTGGCAATCCTTACAAAAGTAATAGTGTACAGTACGATGGCCCAACAAATCTGCTAAGGCAGGTCGATGCCTTAGCCATTTGCTCCAATCCGTAAAGTGAGCCTTTACTTCTTGCGCAATCGATAGGTAATACGACCCTTGCTGAGGTCGTAAGGGGTGAGTTCAACTTTGACGCGATCGCCCGGCAAAATTTTGATGTAGTTGCGGCGAATCTTGCCCGAAATATGAGCAAGAACGTTAAAGCCATTGTCGAGATCGACGCGGAACATTGCGTTCGGCAATGATTCCGTCACCGTCCCTTCCATTTCGATTAGATCTTGCTTAGACAAACCGATTGAACTCCTTGATAAAACTCAGTACGCACTTTTCCTAGGGTAGGTAAGAACTGAAAAAACAGCCCTGCCTTCGACGTCGCAAACCGCAAGCAATCGCCCCTAGGAAATCAACGACGTGAGATGCTGGTTAACCTGCTCGACATCAGCATTGCCATCAACCGAAACCAGTTTCTGGCGAGACTGATAAAAATCGATCAGTGGAGCCGTCTTTTCGCGATAGACCGTCAAACGGTGACGAATGACTTCCTCCGTGTCATCTTTACGGCCCCGGGACAGCAAGCGCTGCACCAGAACCTCATCAGGGACATCAAAGTTGACCGCAAAATCAGGACTTTGGCCAATGCCCTGGAGCAACTGGTCAAGGGCCTCGGCCTGGGCAGCGTTACGGGGGAAACCGTCCAAAATCCAGCCTTTCTGGGCATCAGGCTGCTGGAGTCGTTCCTTGACCAATCCGAGCACCAGTTCATCGGGTACAAGGTCGCCACGGGACATGAAAGCATCAGCCTGCTTGCCTAACTCGGTTTGAGATGCAACAGCGGCACGCAGAATATCTCCAGTCGAGATATGAGCGATATCGCCGCCTTTAGCAACAACTGATGCTTGAGTGCCTTTGCCCGCACCCGGAGGGCCAAGAAAAATCAACCGTTTCACTACTGTTTCACCATCCCTTCATAACGCTGCGAAATGACGTAGGTCTGAACTTGACGAGAGGTGTCAATGGCAACACCAACCAGAATCAGAAGCGACGTTGCGCCGAAGCCTTGGAACGTCCTCACCCGAGTAGCGCCCTCAACGGCAGTGGGGACAATTGCCACCAAACCTAAGAAGACTGCACCCAATAGGGTTAGCCGATTCAGAACCTTGCCAACGTATTCGCTTGTTGCTCGCCCTGGACGAATACCAGGGATACTCGATCCCATCTTCTTCAGGTTCTGAGCCATGTCTACAGGATTCACAATCAGCGAAGCGTAGAAATAGCTGAAGAACAAGATCAGCGTCAGATAGAACATTGCATAGGCCCAAGGTGTTGGGCCATTGGGCTGCAAATATGAGGAAATACGGGAGACCGTCTCATTCTGGGCAGCATTTGCAATGAACGAAGGCAGAATCAAAACAGTGGATGCGAAAATAATCGGCATCACACCGCCTTGATTCAGGCGCAGCGGCAGATAACTGCTCTTCTCAGCCATCATGCGACGACCCACCTGGCGACGGGCAGACACAATGGGAATGCGCCGAGTTCCTTCCTGGACAAAGACAATGCCGACAATCGTCACCAGGAACACAAGACCCAGAATGACAATGCCACCCACGGCGTTTTGATCCGACTGTGCCAATTGAATGGTGTTGCCTAGGGAGCGAGGCAGGGTTGCCACAATATTGACGAAAATCAGCAGTGAAGCACCATTGCCGATGCCTCGCTCTGTGATGATCTCCCCCAACCACATGACGAACATGGAGCCAGCAGACAGTGCCACCACGGTCTTGATGATGAAGAAGGTACCGGGATCATAGGCAAAGGTGTTGACCCAGATGGCGATCGCCGACCCTTGCAATGCTCCCCAGCCCAACGCCACATAGCGCGTGATTTGAGAAATCTTTCGGCGCCCTGCTTCTCCTTCATTTTTCTGAAGATCTTCCAAAGAGGGAAGCGCTGCAGTCAAAAGCTGGAGAATAATAGACGCGTTAATAAACGGCAAAATTCCCAGAGCAAACACCCCGAGTGCCGAAAGGCCACCCCCAGAGAAAATATCTAGGAAGCCCAAAACCCCCCCCAGGCCTGTATTGTCCTGGAGAGCAGCAGAGAAGGCAGCACGATTGATTCCAGGTAAAGGAATGGCAATACCAATGCGGGCCAAGAGCAGCAAGCCAATGGTGACTAGCACCCGCCCGCGCAGGCCCGAAGCCTGCGCCATCTGCATGAATGTTTCCTGTGCGGAGGGATTTTTTCCTCGACCGATAACCATAGGCGGTTGCTTCCCCGTTCGCTTGCGTTAGTTAACTCTACTCAGCCGCTTCAGCATCACTCGCAGCAGCCCTAGTGACGACGGTGGCCGTGCCACCTGCCGCTTCAATCTTGGTTTTGGCAGAAGCCGTGAATGCTGCAGCATGGACATCCAGCGCAACACTCAGCTCCCCATCACCCAAAATCTTAAGAGGACCGTCATTGCTTGTGACAATGCCAGCTTCCATCAGGGATTCCAGCGTCACCTGGCTCTTGGCATCAAGCTCAGCTAATTTACTGACATTAATCACAGTGTATTCCTTGCGATTAATGACAGTAAAGTGCTTCAGCTTGGGCAGGCGGCGATACAAGGGCAGTTGGCCACCCTCGAAGCCAGGACGAGTCGGACGACCCGAACGGGACTTCTGACCACGCATACCAAAACCACCACTGGCACCCTGTCCAGCAGAGATGCCACGGCCAATGCGCCGCCGACGCTTTTGCGACCCAGCCTTGGGGCCTACATCTTCAATTCTCATGTTGTCTTACCTCTCTGCATGGGTCCTTCGCAAAACCTTTCGTCGTCATTGTTTTAGGAAAACAGGACCACGACGAATTTAGCCGTATAGTTGCTCGACCGGAATGCCGCGCTCTTTGGCGACATCTTTCAGCGTGCGCAACCCTTCTAAGGCATTCAACGTTGCCCGAGCATTGTTGAGCTGATTGTCAGACCCCAACTGCTTGGCCAGAATGTTCTTAATGCCTGAAAGTTCAAGCACGGTCCGAACGGCACCACCGGCAATTACACCGGTACCAGGCGCTGCGGGACGCATCATGACTCGGGCCGCTCCGCTAATGCCAACCGTTGGCTGCGGAATGGAGTTGGAGCGCGTTAGGGGAACGGTCACAAGGTGCTTCTTGCCATCGGCAACGCCCTTACGAACAGCACCGACAACGTCTGCGGCTTTACCCACACCAACACCGACCTGACCCTTCTCGTTACCAACAACGACGATGGCGCGGAAGCTGAGCTTTTTACCGCCCTTAACCACCTTGGTCACGCGGCGGATTTGTACCACGCGTTCCTGCCACTCAGAGTCTTTGTTATCCCGGTTGCGATTGCCCTTACGACGGCCCCCGCGATCACCACTATTGCTCATGTCTTCGACCTTTCTAGATTGAATATTCTGGGGTTACACGGACGGAAATTCCGACCACGCTAGAATTCCAGACCAGCTTCCCGAGCGGCATCGGCTAGGGCCTTCACGCGACCGTGATACAGATTGCCACCCCGATCAAAAACCACCTGCTTAATACCCTTGTCCAAGGCACGCTTGGCAACGAGTGCTCCGACCTTCGTTGAAGCATCACAGTTTCCACCGGTCACGTCACCCTTCACCTCAGCATCCAGTGTAGAGGCTGCAACAAGGGTGCTGTGGGCCGTGTCATCAATGACTTGGGCGTAGATATGATTGTTAGAACGAAACACGGACAGACGAGGACGATCTGTGGTTCCGGCAACGCGCTTACGAATACGTCTATGGCGCTTCTGCGTTGACTGTTTACGGGTTGCTTTCATGGCTTACTTCTTACCTGCCTTACCTGCTTTACGGCGGATAAATTCGCCGGAATAGCGAACACCCTTGCCTTTGTAGGGCTCCGGAGGACGAGTCGCGCGGACGGTCGCCGCCGTGTTGCCCACCAATTCTTTGTTAATGCCGGTGACGGTCACCTTGGTGTTCTTCTCAACGGCAAATTGAATGCCATCGGGGGGAACAATGGTGACGGGGTTGCTATAGCCTACGTTCAGGACTAAATCTTTGCCCTTGACCGCAGCTCTGTAACCCACGCCAATGATTTCCAAGTCCTTGGAATAACCGTTGGAGACTCCCTCGACCATGTTGGCAATGAGGGTGCGGCACAGACCATGACGCTCACGGGATTTGCGAGACTCATTCACTCGCTCCACAATGACGGTGTTATCCGCTTGGGACACGGTGACTCCCTCGGGAAGTTCGCGCTCAAGCTGGCCCTTCGGACCTTTAACCGTGACGTGGTTGCCCTTGAGCGTGACGGTCACTTTGTCCGGGATGGGGACGGGACGCTTGCCAATACGAGACACAACTAATTGCTCCTAGATAACGAAATTAGGGAGACTGCTGCTTAAAACAGCCGGGACTACCAGATGTAGCAAAGGACCTCTCCGCCTACGCCCTGACGGCGTGCTTCACGGGCCGTCATGATGCCCTTGGAGGTGGAGACAATCGCCACGCCAATCCCGCCCAAAACCCGAGGCAGCTCGCGACGATTCGCATAGACCCGGAGACCAGGCTTGCTGACGCGCTTCAGCTTCTTGATGACGGGCTGACGCGTATTTTCGTTGTATTTGAGGGAGAGCACGAGCTTACGCTGAATGCCTTCGCCCTCTTCTTTCATTCCGCTGATAAAACCCTCACTCTGGAGGACTTTCGCAATATTGCTTGCCATCCGGCTTGCGGGAATCTGGGTGGTTGCGTGCCGCGCCAGGTTCGCATTTCGGATGCGCGTGAGCATGTCTGCAATTGGATCATTAACTGCCATAGTTTTTCCTTCTTGCCTCAGTTGTCCCGGAAGGGCATTCCCATTTCCTTAAGCAGGGCGCGGCCCTCTTCATCGTTCATCGCGGTGGTGACGATGGAAATATCCATGCCCCGAATCTGGTCGATTTGGTCGTAGCTCACTTCGGGGAAGATGAGTTGCTCACGAACACCCAGGGTGTAGTTACCACGGCCATCAAAGCTGCGGGGGCTAACACCGCGGAAGTCGCGAATGCGGGGCAGCGACAGATTGATTAGACGATCGAGGAAGTTGTACATACGATCGCGTCGCAGGGTCACCATGACGCCAATCGGCATGCCTTCACGAATCTTGAATCCGGCGATCGCCTTCTTCGCCCGCGTCACCACAGGCTTTTGGCCCGTAATCAACGCGATTTCTTTTTGGGAGGACTCCAATGCTTTAGCATTTTGCGCCGCTTCGCCTAAGCCCCGGTTGATCGTCACCTTGACGAGCTTCGGAACCTGGTGAATGTTCTCGAACCCAAATTGCTCTTTGAGCTTGGGGACAATCTCCGACGTGTATTTATCTTTAAGAGGTGTGTGTGCCATGTGTTTATCCTGATGCTGTCCTGGTCTTCGTCAGGGCAGCGCGTGTTTGGGAAGGTCGGAACGCACAATTGACGTCGTCAACAGCGTCCGTGTTACGTCCGTATTAGTCGATCACTTCGCCCGTTTTCTTGAGCTTGCGGACCTTGCGTCCATCCTCAGTGAAGGTAAAGCCAACACGGCTCGCCACCTTCTCCTTCTTGGAATAGAGCATGACGTTGGAGCTATGAATGGAGGCTTCCTCAGTCACAATTTGGCCAGACTCGCCCTCTGCCCGTGCCTTGACGTGCTTCGTGCGAATGTTGACGCCTTCGACGACAACCCGGCTCATTTTGGGGAGCACGCGAGTTACCTCACCCACTTTCCCTTTGTCCTTACCGGCAATCACCTGAACGGTGTCACCTGTTTTGACATGCATGCTCTGGGCATGGCTGGATTTTTTGGATGGCTTAGGCATTTAGAGCACCTCCGGAGCCAAAGAGACAATTTTCATGTAGTTGCGATCGCGCAACTCCCGTGCAACGGGACCAAACACACGGGTTCCCCGCGGGTTACCGGTGTCGTTGATGATGACGGCGGCATTGTCATCAAAACGGATGCTCATGCCACTGGGACGGCGCAATCCTTTCTTGGTGCGGACAATCACGGCCTTCACCACATCAGATTTTTTGACGGGCATGTTGGGCAATGCATCCTTCACAACAGCGACCACCACGTCACCAATGCCCGCATAGCGGCGGTTGCTGCCCAGAACGCGAATACACATCAGCTTACGAGCGCCGCTGTTATCCGCCACGTTGATATATGTTTCCTGTTGAATCATGGCGATTCCCTCCTACTGGGGCCTTATCAATGGGCTAGATGAATGAGCCTGTAAAACCGTTGGGGTTTACTTAGCCTTCTCGACAACTTCAGCCACGGCCCAGCGCTTAGTTTTGCTCATGGGGCGGGTTTCTTGGATGCGGACGCGATCGCCCTCATTACAAGCGTTTTCGGCATCATGCACCTTATAACGCTTGGTTCTGACCATAATCTTTCCGTACTTGGGGTGAGCCGAGCGGTTTTCCACTGCCACGACCACCGTCTTGTCCATCTTGTTGCTGACAACAAGTCCAACTCTTTCTTTAACAGCCATGAGATCTCTCCTTAAGCCTCTCTCCTTCAGCCTTAATCCGTCTATGCTTCAGCCGCCGCCTTGATTTGCCGCTCTCGCTCAATCGTGAGCAGTTGGGCAAGCTCATGCTTCTTGTGCTTAAACAAGTGAGGGGCTTCAAGCTGACGAGTCGCCTGCTGGAAGCGAAGATCAAACAGCTCCTTCTTAACCGCTGAGATCTTTTCCACCAACTGGTCATCGCTCAAATCGCGGACCTCTTTAATCTTAGGAAGTGCCATTTATGATTGCTCCTCCGCTGCTGCTGCTGCGTCTGCTTCAGCCTGAATTTCGGCTGCGCCCTTTTCGCGGACGATGAACTTGGTCTTGATGGGCAATTTGAATGCCGCTAATCGCATGGCTTCCCGTGCGACATCCTCGGGCACACCATTGAGCTCAAACATGATGCGGCCGGGCTTGACCACTGCCACCCAGAATTCCGGGTTACCTTTACCGGAACCCATGCGGGTCTCAGCGGGGCGCATGGTCACAGGCTTGTCTGGGAAAATGCGAATCCAGATCTTGCCACCACGCTTGATATAGCGAGTCATGGCACGACGAGCCGCCTCAATCTGGCGGGACGTAATCCAGGACGGCTCCTGGGCCTGGAGTGCATAATCGCCAAAGGCGATGGTATTGCCCCGGGTTGCCTTACCGCGCATCCGCCCACGGTGTTGCTTTCGAAATTTTGTACGCTTTGGACTTAACATGATGGCCTCCTATCTCGGCTTCTAAGCTCCTAAATCGCTCTAACCGTCGTTGGAACGGTCTTCAAACTGGCGACGGCGGCCACCACCGCCACCCCCACCGCGGCGACGCTGCTGGGGTGGGGGAGAAACGGGCTGTCTCTCTTGACCAGGGATAATTTCTCCCTTAAAGACCCACACCTTGATGCCCAAAATGCCGTAGGTGGTCTGGGCTGTGCGGTAGTGGTAATCAATATCAGCACGTAGCGTATGGAGAGGGACGCTGCCTTCCATTGCCACTTCTGTACGGGCAATTTCAGCACCGTTCAAGCGGCCACCCACCTGAATCTTGATGCCCTTGACTCCCGCACGCTGAGCACGCTGCATGGCTTGACGCACAACGCGGCGGAAGGAAACACGACGCTCTAGCTGCTGAGCAATGTATTCAGCAATCAACGCCGATTCAGCATCAACGCGATCGACTTCGACCACATTGATACGGATCTGGCGATCAGCACCACCGAGTTCCTTTTGGAGGCCCTGACGCAGGCTCTCAATCCCTGCACCACCGCGGCCAACGACCACACCAGGGCGAGCGGTACGAATCTCAATTTCCAGCTGATCGGCCTTCCGCTCAATGCGGATGCCAGCGAGACCAGCATTGCTGAGGTTTTTCTGAATGTATTTACGGATCTTGGCGTCTTCTTGAAGCAATTCAGGATAACGCTTGGTATCCGCGAACCACCGAGAACGGTGATCCTGGGTAATCCCTAGGCGAAATCCAATTGGATTAATCTTCTGTCCCACAAGCGCGTTCCTCTAAAACTCTGGGTTGTTCCTACTGGTCTCAAGACCTGGTCTCAAGACCTGGTCTAAAAAGTCGTTTGGGTCTGGGTGACTCACCTAGGCGTCTGCGGCGGGCGCGACGGCAACAGTGATGTGACAGGTGCCCTTACGAATCATGAAAGCGCGACCCTGGGCCCGAGGGCGGAACCGCTTGAGGACGGGTCCTTGGTCCGCAAATGCCTCACTGATGACGAGGTTAGAAGGATCTAAGCCCATGTTGTTCTCAGCATTTGCCACCGCAGAGCGGAGGACTTTCAACACCGGATCGCAGGAGCGATAGGGCATAAATTCCAGGATGATCAACGCTTCTCGGTAGGAGCGACCCCGAATTTGATCGAGGACACGGCGCACCTTGGACGGAGACATCCGGATGTAGCGGGCGACAGACCGCGCTTCTGATGATTTATCAACTGCGATTGAACTTGCCATAGCTGTTTACGTTGGGCTGTTTCCTTTGGGCTGTGTTCTAAGGCTGTTTCAGAAAACCGCCTTAACGGCCTGCCTTCTTGTCCTTGGTGTGTCCGCGGAAGGTGCGGGTCGGCGCAAATTCGCCTAGTTTGTGTCCCACCATTTGCTCGGTGACGTAGACGGGCACATGCTGACGACCGTTGTGAACGGCGATGGTGTGGCCAATCATGTTGGGCAGGATGGTGGATGCCCGAGACCAGGTTTTGATTACCTGCTTCTCGTTCTTGGCATTCATTTTTTCGATCTTCGTCATGAGATGGTCGGCGACGAAGGGGCCTTTTTTGAGTGAACGTGCCATGGGTCTCTGTGGTTGAGTCTAAAAACAAAAAAGATTCGTATCGTTGCCCCAGCGACAATGCTGGGGCTAAACCGATTACGAATCGCGACCCCCGCGACTCCGCTTCGAGGTCTTACGACGACGACGCAGGACCAAGCGATCGCTGGGCTTATTCTTCTTGCGGGTTTTCTTGCCCAGAGCAGGCTTGCCCCAAGGCGTCACAGGACCGCTGCGACCAATGGGAGCGCGACCCTCACCACCACCGTGGGGGTGGTCAACCGGGTTCATGACACTACCGCGAACCTGGGGACGACGCCCCTTCCAACGGGTGCGACCGGCTTTACCCAGTGTGGTGTTGCGAACGTCAGCATTGCCGACCTGGCCCAACGTGGCATAGCACTCACGACGAACCAAACGAACCTCAGTAGACGGGAGCTTCAGGGCGACATAATCCCCCTCCTTCGCCATCACCTGGGCCGAAGTGCCCGCGGCGCGAACAATCTGCCCGCCCTTGCCAGCAACCAACTCAACGTTGTGGACCTGGCTACCCAAGGGAACCTTGGACAAGGGCATCGCGTTGCCCGTCTCAAACGGAACCTCTTCGCCTGCGACGACGGTGCTGCCCACTTCCAATCCGTTGGGATGGAGGATGTAGCGCTTCTCACCATCGGTGTAATAGAGCAGCGCCAGGCGAGCATTGCGGTTGGGATCGTATTCCACCGCTGCAACTTTGGCAGGAACATTGCGCTTGTCGCGGCGGAAATCCACGATGCGATAGCGCTTCTTGCTGCCGCCACCCCGGTGACGACAGGTAATGACACCGCGGTTGTTGCGGCCCTTATGACGGTGCTTCGCTTTGACAAGCGACTTCTCCGGCTTACTCTTCGTGACCTCAGAGAAATCTGAAACCACGCGTTCGCGAGTGCCGGGGGTATATGGCCGATATGCGCGTGTACCCATAACTTAAAAGACCTTTTGGATCAATGTTTCAGCGTTTTCAGAGCCAAGATACGACTCAGGAATTAACTCGACAAACGGAGGCCTAAACCTCGGGGAAGAGCTCGATAGAATCACCTTCGGCGAGCTGAACAACAGCACGCTTCACCTGGGCGCGGTGGCCAATGTTTTGACCCACACGACGCTTCTTACGGGGTGGCTTCATGGTGCTAATGCCAGTCACCTTGACGTCAAACAGCTTCTCGATCGCCGCAGTGATGTCAGGCTTGGTGGCACGAGGGTCAACCTCGAAAACGTACTGATTATTTTCCAGGAGGAGGGTTGCCTTCTCAGTAATGATCGGGCGGAAGATAATGTCCGCCAGATTGCGCTCGGATACTCTAATGGTCACCGTAAACCTCCTGGATCTTCTTAATCGCGTCCTCGGTGCTGACAATCTTGTCGGCGTGGAGCAAGTCGTAGATGTTGAGGTTGCTCGCCGTGATCAGCTTGACGTTGGCAATGTTGCGTACCGAGAGATAAACGTTCTCGTTTTTCTCAGCCAAAATCACGAGGATTTTGCTACCGGCTTCAACCCCCCATCGTGCGGTGGCTTCCAAAAAGTCCTTGGTCTTAGGGCGAGGAAACTCACTCGCGAAGTCCTGCACCACAACCAGATCTTCTGCACGGCCCTGGAGCGCGGTACGAAGCGCCAAACGACGCTCCTTGCGGTTCATCTTCTTGCTGTAGTCCCGAGGCTTGGGACCAAAGATGACACCGCCGCCACGCCACAGGGGAGAACGAATCGAACCAGCCCGTGCGCGGCCCGTACCTTTCTGGCGCCAGGGCTTACGACCACCGCCACGAACCTCGGCCCGAGTCTTACTCGAAACGGTGCCTTGGCGTGCATTCGCCTGCTGACGGACCAAAGCCCGGTGAAGGATGTGTGCCGCGTTTTCTTCCTTGGCAACCTTCAGATCTAGGGAAGCTTTACCAGCCGATTCCCCTTTCCAATTTTTAACGTCGCAATCAACCATGTCTCAATTCCTCCGCCCTACTTGTTTCCCACCTTGTTCGTCGGTGCGATGCTCAGCAGCGCGCCGGGCTTTCCAGGCACAGAGCCCTTCACCAACAGTAGATTTTGCTCGGCGTCCACCTTCACAACAGTGAGCTTGCGCAGGGTGACCTTGTCATTACCCAGACGACCCGCCATGCGCTTACCGGGGTAAATGCGGCCAGGGGTCGTACCAGCACCGGTCGAACCCGGAGCACGGTGGTTCTTCGAACCGTGCGTCATGGGACCGCGACGGAAGTTGTGGCGCTTTTGGTTACCGGCGAAACCGCGACCAATCGTGCGGCCCGAGACATCAATAATCTGACCGGCTTCAAACAGATCAGCCTTGAGCTCTTGGCCTAGCTCATACTCGCCCGCGCTGTCTACGCGGTACTCCTTAAGATGGCGCAGACTACCTGCTCCAGATTTGGCGAGATGGCCCTTTTGGGGCTTGGTCAGCAACTTTTCACGGGTCTCCCCGTAACCAATTTGGATCGCTTCATAGCCATCCGTATCTTTGGTCTTGACCTGGGTCACCTTACAGGGACCGGCTTGGATGACAGTGACGGGAACGGCTTTCCCCGCATCATCAAAGATCTGGGTCATTCCCACTTTTGTACCGAGAATACCGATAGACACGGCAAATGTTCTCCCTATACATACAGGACAGTGGAAGTGGGGCTAAACTGCGCAAACAGACCTGAGAAAGCCAATCCACACCAACCCGCCAAAGGAAGCAAGCAGCACAAGGGCAGACGGACCCTAGGGATAGGGAGTCATGCTAACTGCTCGTCCTCGGACAACCACATGCGAAACAGAGAAACAGGACTGCTTCTCTCAATTTCTGTCATCCTTGCTCCGCTCACACAGAACAAAGATTCCGTTGGGTTTCACTTCTTAACCGCAACTTGCCAGGACTTGGATGGACGTCGCCGAAACGAACGAACCACCAGTATCCCTGCTATTACCAGAAAAGCTTGGCAAGCCTGGTTCACTACGGAACCATCTCATTTGCACTTTCTGATGGGCTCAACATCCACGGAAATTCAGGGGTATTGAGCCACCAATTTTGGCGGCAGTTATTAACTATAGAGAAGAGGGTGGCAATTTGTCTACCTGGATACAGATTATTTTGGAGCAGTGACGAACGGACAAGCGGCAGCGATCGCTCAATCCTTTTAGCCATGGGGGCATCAGCGCAATGACCGATATGGCGGCAGCGGCGGATTTCCAGGCTCCAATCCGCATCCGTCAGCAGATACCAGGCTAAAACCAGCGATGGCGACCCTCCAGGCAGCTCGACTCTCGACAAAACCTGCCGTCCGCTCTCCAAGAGCGGGGACTGGGACTATACAATGATGCAGAGCTGAATCGTGTGGGATACAAATTTAAGACCCCCAGTGATTCAGTCGGCCTGCTGATCCATTGACATATAAGGAAGCGATCCGGCGCTATGGTTTTTTCTGCCCTCTCCCTCCCCAAACTCATCACGACCGGCGGTCCCTTCAAGAAAGCCCTCGCGACCGCCGGAGCACTTGCCGTCTACGCACCTCTAGAAGGGGGCTATGAAGGTCGCTATTTACGTCGCCTTCGCACTGCGGGATATCGAGCAGTGACCGTGACCGCTCGGGGACTCGGAGACCTAGACCGATTCCTGAACGGCGTCCACGGTGTACGTCCGCCCCACTTGGGCAAAAAGGACGTCGGTAATGCAGCGGCGGTCGGCCCGGTTTATTTTGTCCCCCCTATTCTGAGCTGTCAATTGGGGGAGCTTGATGCCAAGGCAAAAGGTGTCGTGCTGTGGATTCTTGAAGGTCAAGTTCTCTCGAAGCAAGAACTCAACTACCTCAATACTCTCCCCAAGCGAGACGCACGCATCAAAGTGGTGGTGGAAATGGGTGGTGCACGCTCCTTCTGTTGGGCTCCCCTTGCGGAGCTACTGTAACGAGGAACACGCCTGGGGTTTGATATCAGTTATCACTGTAACGACAGGTTGACTGATATCGCGCTAACATCAAAGGGTGAGCGACTTACATCCGATCCAATCCCTTAAACATCACCGTTGGTTCAAGCTCATTTGCGGAGCCAGCTTTCAGCACTTGCCCAGTGTTCGTAGCTTGGCTTTAGCCTATTCCTGGGCGGGTGCTGACTGTGTTGATGTTGCGGCGGACCCAGCAGTTGTAGCGGCAGCAAAAGTTGGTATTGAAGCGGCGCGATCGCAACGTCAACGTCTTGGACTAGACCAGCCCCTCCTCATGGTTAGTCTTAACGACGGTGAAGACCCACATTTTCGCAAGGCAACCTTTGATGCGAGTTGCTGCCCGAGTGATTGCCCTCGGCCCTGCGAATCGATTTGTCCAGCACAAGCCATTGCCAATCTTCCCATCAAAGCTCCTGGGGACTTGGTTATTGAGGGCGTGATTGAAAGTCGTTGCTATGGCTGTGGTCGCTGCCTCCCGGTCTGCCCACTGGGGTTGATCACGACCCGTTCCTACGTCTCTGAACCATCAACCGTGATGGCAATGATGATTGAGGCAGGAGTTGATGCAGTCGAAATTCACACTCAGATGGGACGTGTGGATGAGTTTCGTCGGATTTGGGCGGCGATCGCGCCCTGGGTTTCTCAACTCAAGCTCATCGCCGTAAGCTGCCCCGACAGCGACAAAGCGCACCAAGACGCTTACACCAACTACCTCCAAGCCATCCATCAAGAGATGCAGCCTGTGCCTGCGGCACTCATTTGGCAGACCGACGGACGCCCCATGAGTGGCGATATTGGTGCAGGCACAACCCATGCAGCCATCCAACTTGCACAAAAAGTGGCAAGCGTGAGCGAATCACGCTTGCCAGGGTTTATTCAGCTTGCAGGAGGCACCAATCTCTACACGGTGCCAAAACTGCAATCGATGGGCTTGCTCAATCAGCAGGATGGGAGTCGCCCCATGGGAGGTCTCGGCAACGTCGTTGCTGCAATCTCCCAGCAGGAACAGTACGGTACTCGCCCCATCGCTGGCGTTGCCTATGGCAGCTACGCGCGATCGCGCCTGAGTCCCGTATTAGAGATTCTGGAAGACCGCACTGGCAATCTAGAAGATCACCCCGATCTGTTGCAGCAAGCAGTGGCCCTAGCCACTGAACTGATCCAGCCGCTGAAGCGTTCGCCGCCCCTGAATCCTCAAGCAACTGAATCAAACTTAACGACTGTCCCGTGATAGCTGTTAAGCATTCCCGTTCCGACCGATTGAACTACTCTCTATCTGCTCTGAGCTAACGTTCCTTTATGGTCAGCTACAGCCCTATCACCTCTGATTCAGACTGGACACCAGACCCGGAATCAGACTCGGACCTCTCCCAGTCGTTCGACAATTCAGACGCATCTAAAACAGATACTAACGCCATGGAATCAGATGCCTTCACAACTGAAGCGTCAGCCGCCAGCCCATCGGCAATCGACGCCAAAACGATGACGCGCAATGAAACCCTGGTGATGGACAACCTTGAACAGCTTCTGGATATCTTGCCAGAGCAGGTGCGCACGGTTGTACTGAATCATCATCAGAAAGAACAGCTCGTGGAAATTGTGCTTGATCTGGGGCGTCGCCCCGAAGCACGCTTTCCGAGCGGAGCGGAGTACTTATCAGACGCCAATATCTCTCGGGAAGACCTAAAGTATTGCGTCGAACGAGTCGGCATGTTCAGCGGTGATAATCGGGCGGGTATCGAGCGAACCCTGCACCGTATCAGCGCCATGCGAAATCGGGCCGGAGACGTCGTGGGACTGACCTGTCGCGTGGGTCGTGCCATCTTTGGCACCATCGGCATGATTCGCGATCTGGTGGAAACGGGGGAATCGATCCTCATGCTGGGTCGCCCGGGCGTCGGCAAGACCACCGCCCTACGCGAAATCGCCCGCGTCCTGGCCGACGAGTTGGATAAACGCGTCGTCATCATCGACACCTCTAACGAAATTGCAGGGGATGGAGATATTCCCCATCCCGCCATTGGTCGGGCTCGACGAATGCAAGTTGCAAGGCCAGAGTTGCAACACCAAGTGATGATCGAGGCCGTGGAAAACCACATGCCCGAAGTCATTGTGATTGACGAAATCGGGACCGAGCTAGAAGCCATGGCAGCACGCACCATTGCAGAACGGGGCGTTCAACTCGTCGGCACTGCCCACGGCAACCAAATTGAAAACCTGATTAAGAACCCAACCCTCTCGGATCTCGTCGGCGGTATCCAGTCCGTCACCCTAGGGGACGATGAGGCCCGTCGTCGCGGCAGCCAAAAAACAGTTCTGGAACGGAAAGCCCCACCAACGTTTGAAATTGCGGTGGAGATGCTGGAACGAGAACGGTGGGTGGTGCACGAGTCCGTGGCGCAAACCGTGGATAACCTCTTGCGCGGTCGGCAGCCTAGTCCAGAGATGCGCACCGTCGATAACACAGGTAAGGTCGTTCGCCAACAGGTCATGACCGACGGTAGCCTCGGGCCAGTGGCTCCCAAACCGGTGCCGCCCAAGAATCGACCCGCAGGCAGTCCTGGCCCCAGCGAAATTGGCTGGCGATCGACGGGACGAATGGAGCCGATGCCCCTACCCAATGTGACATCGCTTTCGGGCAAACGTCGGATCAATCCCTTGCCGCCCTCGCCAGTGCCCCCGCCGATGGCCCCCATGAGTCGCAGCTCTCGGGAACGACAGACCTTTGCGGAAATGCTAGATGATTCCTTCGAGCGAGCGGGCGGGCGACCCCCAGATGCAGCTGATGTCAGCGCCTTCATCGGCCCCAATGGCCAGGACATACCGCTGCATGTCTACCCCTATGCCGTGAGCCGTCACCAGATTGAACAGGCAGTTCAGTCACTCAATTTGCCAATTGTGCTAACGAAGGATATTAGCGGTGCAGATACGATTCTGGCCCTACGCAGCCAGCTCAAGGGCCGATCAAAACTGCGACAAGTCGCACGCAACTATCAGGTGCCGATCCATTCCATCAAGTCCAACACCATGCCCCAGATTGTACGGGCCCTGCGACGACTCCTGAACATGGAGGATCCGAGCATGCCAGAGTCCATGGATTTGAATTTGTTCTCGCCCAGTGGCAATGACGATGAATTAGAGGCATTGGAAGAGGCACGGCTGGCAGTCGAGCAAATTGTGTTGCAGAAGGGTCAACCCGTGGAGTTGCTGCCACGCTCAGGGCACATCCGCAAGATGCAGCACGATCTGGTGGAGCATTACCGGCTCAAGTCCGCGAGCTTTGGCGATGAGCCCAATCGACGGCTGCGGATTTATCCCGCTTAACTGGGTTGAGGCCTGAGAGTTGAGGTTTGAGAAAAGCCCCCCGGCTTCTTCGAGAAGCCGGGGGGCTGAATGTTTAGGATGGGTGGGGTTAGTTGGCGACTTCGGCCATCTCAATGACACGACCGTCGTAGTCTTTCACCAGAAAGTTCAGAGGCTTTTCCCGGCGGATCTTGTACTTAAGGCCCCGGGTTTGAACCCGCATCAACAGCGCGTCAAGGCATTCACGATCAAAACAGACATGGCGTTGGCGATCGCGCTGCCCCATGCTTGCCCCGGCAATGATGTGGAGCTGTGTATTCTTGCGCAGCTGATACCAAAGCCCCTCAGAGGGCTGTGGACCGCCGGATAGGCGCGGGTTCGTCATGGAACTCGCAGACATATAGAGCGGGTCCATTCCCCCGGCCCCCAGGGTTTGTTCGTAGTTGTAGTAATAATGCAGGGGAACCTCTGCTGCGGCCAAGTTGAGCATCCCTTCGTACAGGTCCCTTGCCACATTGATATCTGACACCATCACCGTATGCACCTTGGGCGCACTCGTGAGGAACATCCACATCGCCCCGGCATAGGCCACCAACAGGACCACCATGATGCCCTGGGTGGAAAGCAAGCTATCGAACGCAGGCAGCAGCGATGCAATTACAGGGGAAAAACTCAAGGTACTCAGCATGGGATCCCGAATTAAAGGGTGATTCTAACAGGGGTCTCGATCAATTCGAGGGGACAGGGTTTTGAACCCTAGATAGAGTTTAGCGAACCCTGACGGCTAGGTCCGGACGGTTCTTAGGGGGGGTAACCGACGAAGAACACCTGAGCCATTGAGACAGACATTGAGCCTCTTGCAAAAATTATTCCCTATCTAGGGGAATCCTAAAGGTAGCCCTCAAGCGAACGAGACTTGAATGGGCCATTTTGAGAGCCCTTCGGGGCGATCGCTGACGTCAGGTGCAGTACCTCACCATTTACCTTTCCTGACAAAGATGACTGATACACCGCTCGAAACCCCTGCCATTCTGGCTCAGTTAGAACGTCAAACCCAGCTTTTGGAGCGGTTAGTCATGGCCGTGGAGCAACGCTCCATCCCGGCCCCCAACTATGACGCCAATCTAAAAACCTTTGACAGCTTCGACTGGGACGGCATTGGTGCCCAGGTGGAAGAAACCGACGAAGATGGGGCAACCCTGGTGCGCTGGCGAGGCCATTTGTATCGGCGTCGCAGTCCAGACAACAAATTCCCCGCCGTCATCTGGTTCAGCCGTTCCATTGGGAAGGATGAAGCTGGCAACAACCGTTACGAGCGTCTGATCACCTTTAAGGCCCTTAGCGAGGTAGATCCCCTACCTCAAAAAGTCAAACGCCAAGCGGCATAGCGCTGGCGGGTTGCAGGACTGAAATAAGTACTGCGGGCTAAACTTAAGTCATCTCCCGTCCTCCAATCCCCATCAGGATTTCGCCATGTCTCCCCGTGCACCCAAGCCCCAATATTTACCCGTCATTCTGACGATGCTTGTTGCACTGGGAGGCATGGTGGCCATCAAACATCGCATGGTCACGGCTTCTCGAAACGATGTTGCTGGCCTGTCGGGGAAAGCAAGACAAGAGCGAGGCCAAGGCTCAGAAAAAATACCAGGTCAGGACTCGGGCAATGATGCAGGAGGCACATCTGAATTCTCAGAGGCGAAAACCGATCAGGCCCAGCTCACCCGCTCCTACAAAATCGACAATCCGATCGCCGAAAAATTTGCGGAGCTTGCCGCCCAAAAGCACTTGGATGGCAACTGTAAGGCTGCGGTCAAAAACTATGATCGGGCCATTAAAAGCGCACCCCAGGTTCCCTTTCTCTACGCCAATCGCGCCATTTGTCAGTACCGCCTGGAGAACTATGACGCAGCTGTCACAGACTCCCAAAAAGCACTGGAACTCGATTCCTCGCTCTACGAAGCCTACGCCACCCAATCCGCAGTGGCTTGGCGAAGGGGTAACTATGATCAGGCACTGGCATTCGCCAACCAAGCCATTGAACTCGAACCCAATTCAGGCATGCTCTATGTTCGTCGGGCAGAAGCAGAGATGGGCCTCCAACAGCCCGAGGCGGCGATCGCCTCCTACAACGAAGCTTTAAAACACACCGAGCCCACCGCCTGGATTTTATTCAGCCGTGCCACGGCCCACCGCCAAAACGGAAACAATCAAGCGGCTCTGGCCGATTGTGACAGCATTCTTCAGCTCAAAACCCAAGAAGCACGGTCAATGCGTCCTCTCGTGCATCAGCTAAAGGAATCGATCGCAGCCCCAGCGAGCGTGCTAGACGACGGTCCGCTGATCGAGAACTAGTGATCGAGGACTCGTGGTCAAGAACTAGGCTAGCAGCCGTTGCAGCGACAGATCTGCGGCCTCCTTAACCTGAGGATGGGAATCTTTCATGAGGTAGCGCAGCGCCGACTGACTCTTGTCACAGGGTAAATTTCCTAGGGCCTCTGCCAAACGTTGCCGCACCAACCAATCTTCAGAATCAGCAAAGCGTAGAATGTCATCCACCGCTTCCAGATCACCGATTTCGCCAAAGGCTGAAATTGCCGCCTGTTGGTAGAGCACCTGCTCATTATCGAGGGCCTTAAGCAGGACGGCTCGCGCCCGCTTGTCCTTCAAATTTCCCAGCGCCACCGCGGCACTAAACTGTACGAGCCACTCGGTGTCCTCGTAGAAGGCATGCATGAGCGGTTCGACGGCCCGAGGGTCTTCAAGATAGCCCAGGGCACCAGCGGCAGCGGCACGAACGTTGTAGTCATTGTCGGATTCCAGCACCTTGAGAACAAGGCCGAAGCACTCTGGCAAAGGCTTGATGCCCAAGGCAAAGACCGCCATGCCACGAATCTGAACGCTGTCGTCGTCGATGACTTTTTTGATCAGGGGGATGGCTTCTTCCGGCGTCGCATCCTTGAGGGCAACGAGGGCAAGGAGGCGATCGCGAGAATTATCACTATCCAACTGAAGCGATAGCGCCTCTAGGTCCAACGAAGGCCTTGAATCAGAAGTATCTATCTCAATCATCGGGTCTGCCATCGGAAAGCCTCTTACTTTCCATACCTTAGCGCAGACTCAGCCTCAGTCCTGGACAGGGCTCGACAAAAGGCGATTCGCTTGAGCGTGAAGCCTTGGCTAGCCTGCGACGGCCTGGCGGTACTGCTCGCCTAGCTTGGTCCAGGTAAAGGATTCCTCGATATAGGCACGGCTATTGCGAGCTAGCGTTTGGCGCAGGTCTGGGTCTTCAAAGAGACGCACAATCGCCTCCACATACTCATCAGTTGTATTGGCACGCAGGGCTCGCAAGGGTGTGGGCAACTTGCCAGCGCCCCCCTCACTGGGCTCAATCTGCAAACCTTCAAGGGCGCGATCGCTGCCCACAATCGGTACCCCCGCCGCCATCGCTTCCAGGGTCTTGTTCTTGATGCCGTAGCCCGCGCGCATGGGCGCGACAAACAATGCCGACTCATGCAGTGCATCCGCGAGGGAGGGCACCCGGCCCGTGACGATGATACCGGGATGTTCAGCCAAGGCTTGGATACAAGGATCAGGACGGTTGCCCACGATGGCCAGGGTGGCATCGGGGTATTGGGCCTGAACGCTAGGGAAAATGTCCTGGGCGAGGTAGAGAGCAGTGTCGATATTAACGGAGTAGTCGAAGGTGCCTGTGAAGACGAGTTGGCGCCCTGCAGGCTCCAGGTTGCGGAAGGTGAACTCGTCCAGTTCCACGCCGTTGGGAATGATCATGGAGTTCAGATCCGGAACCATTTCCTGGATCTGGGTTTCGTCGTCTTCCGTAGTGACGGCAACGGTGGTGAATTTGCGATAGGTGTCAGCTTCGTAGCGGCGCAGCAGGGGTAGGGTGAGGCGATCGCGCAGGGCATTCTTGGTGATGCCGAGGTCCAGGTTGCTGCGCTTGGTGCAGTAGTCGGAGCTGTGGACATTAATCACAGTGCGGACTTTCTCTTTCCATTCCGGGCGAATGTAGAGGGCGTTGACACTGTGCTCACAGGTAATGGCATCGAAGCGATCCCGGGCAATGGCGTCATCCACCCAGGTTTGGACCTCGGGCGAATAGTAGTAGTGAATATTGGGCGGCGTACCGGTCGTGACAAACCCAGCCACGCGGTTGAGCTTCGCGATCAGGCCAGGCGCTGCATTCTTGGGCGCGTCGAACATGACAAGTTCGTCCACATGACCGCGCAGCGCTTCGATATCTTCGTCGCTGACGTAGTCCTCGCGGAAGGTGAGGAGCGTGACGGAATGCTCGGCCTTGAGCGCTTCGAGGCAATAGAACGTTCGAATCTCAGTGCCGCCGCGAGTGGCCGGGTAGGGAAACTTGGCGGAGATCATCAAAACGTTCATAGGGCAGTCAGCTGAGATGAAGGGTTGGGTCGGAAGAAGGGCAGGTGCTTTGGACGATGTGCTTTAAAAGGTGCTGGAAGAAGGTAACCCCGACAGTTTGATTGTTCCCAAATTAGGATGGGATGGGGCAAGGGCAAGGGAAGCAATCCATGAAAGACATCAAGCATTTTTGCAAGATTTTTGAATACGCACTCAGCATTACCGCAAACATCCGGTGTCTGGCGGCTCTTTTCACGATTGCAGCATTCCTGGCAGCCTGCCAACCCAATTCCACGACAACGGCACCCGAGCCTTCTCTCACACAACCAGCCCAGCCAAACCCAAAAAGTACTTCACCCCATTCCCAACTCATCAAAGAATTAACCGAAACCGTTGAGCTTGCGATTAAAACAGGCATCGATGCAGACGAGTTTCAGACCGGCAGCAAACGCTTCAACAGCGAATGGGCCGCTGGTAGCTACCAAATGGCCGTCCTAGGGATGGGTCAACGCATCATTGCCAATCCCGAACTCAAGCCATTGCTGCTGCCGCTGATGGAAAAAGCCATTGCTCAACTCCTCACACCGAAATTAAACCAATTCGGCACCGATGCTTGGCAAGAAGAAGGCTTAACAACGCTGAATGCAAATAACGGCCATGCTTACCTGGGCTACACCAACTTGGCTCTGTCCATGCTGCGGTTCATCGAGCCAAAGAACCAATTCGCAGACATGAGCGATAGCCTCACCCAAGCCCTTGTCCAACGGACCATCGCGGCCCCCCACGCCATACTCGAAACCTATCCCAACGAAGCCTATCCCGTAGACCATGCCGCCGTACTCGCATCGATCGCACTGCATGAGCAAGCCTTAAATCGCACGGAGCATCAGGAACTCCTGCGATCGCAGGTTCGCCATTTTTCAGAGCACTTTGTCGATAGCAATTCTGGCTTGGTTTATCAGGCCGTTGATGCAACAACGGGAACAGCAACGGATCTACCTCGGGCCAGTGGAACTGCCCTAGCGGTTTACTTTTTGTCGTTTATTGAGCTGGATACCAGCCTTGAACTCTCCGAACAACTGTTTACAGCACTCATTAACCATCAGAAAACCCAGCGCATGGGCTTCAGCGGTATTTTGGAGTATCCCAGAGGAACTATTGGAATAGGCGATGTGGATTCTGGAGAACTCATTGAGGGTGTTTCGCCCAGTGCGACAATGTTTGCCATCGCCGGAGCCCAAACATTCCAAGCCTCCGCTCTAACTCAGGATCTGCTCCAAAGCATTCAGTTCTTTCGCAATCCACCCAGCTTTCTCACTGCTCAGCTCTCTTCGTCTTTGAGCAGCCACTTCGATGGCCCGCTGGATGAAGCCATATTATTGGCAATGCTGACAAGCCGTCCTCAGCCCACCCGAATGCCGATAGAATAGGTCGATTCCTTCCTGGCGACACCATGGGTATTTTTTCGGGATTGAGTGCGAAGAATTTTCAGTTTCCCGGC
>CALIJJ010000138.1 GCA_938017515.1 uncultured Pseudanabaenaceae cyanobacterium | reverse complement strand
AAATTAATCGCGTAATATTCGCTGCCGTCCTTGCAGCGATAGCGGCGGAACTCACTGCGATTGAGCACCTTATCCAAATAGGGCTGAATCCCCGCATTTTTCATCAGCCGTTCATTTTGGGTGGGATCGCCTGTTTTCGTGCCGTTTTGAGTGATGAAATTCATCGAATGGGCATTGTTCGGGTCAAAAAATCCGGCATTAATCGCCACCATGGCTCCCGGTACCATTTGAGCTAAGTCGGATAGGGGCGTTAGTCCGGTGGAGAGGGCGACGGTAAGCTTAACCTCCGCTTCCCGGGGAATGCGCACCAGATGAACCGTACTGGTGGGCAACTCAAAGACTTCGTACTTCAGCCCTGATTGAACAGGGGTCGTCACGGCAGAAGGATTTGTGTTCGCATTATTGGGTAAAGAATTATTGCTGCCACCGTCAAAGTTAAGTGCGGCGTCAGCAGAAGACTGAATTGGGGACAGTGGCACCGGAATCACTTTGACCGATGAACGGGGGGTGGTTTCAGCGGCCCGGGCAAGCCTTTGCTCCTGGGGTTCCCACCCAAAGAAAGACCAGTTCTGGCATCCCTGGAGGGCGATCGCCAACCCTAATCCCCCCAACAGTTTGAGGCCCTGCCCCACCGCCTTCTCTCTGGCCCCCGAGACCCATAATTTTCGATATCGAGCATCACGCCCATGCAGGGAGAGGAAGGCAAAGCATTGCGAACTGAAACGTTTCATTCATCCAGGGGGTATGGCCAAGGTAAATTTATCCTGTCGTTGTCATTGTGTCTTGGGGACATCCCACGTTAAGACATTGCCCTTGCTCGGCACCCATCTCCAAGTATCAAGCTCTAGACTTCAATCTCCAGGCTGTATCAGCATCATCGTTCCAAGCATTTACCTCGATATTTACCATGACCGATCAGCTGTCCCTCTTCTCCGCCACAGAGCAATGGCAGGTCAATGGACGCACCCTCGAAGGGCTCTCGCCGGACATGAGTCTAGCCGCACTCCGCACCTGGCAAGAACGCATTGGCGACTTCCAGCGGCGCATCCGCTTTGTCCCCGAAGAAGAGCAAACCAGTCTCTTTGATCTGAGCGCGCCCCAAGGGGCATCCCAAGCCGGAACCGTCTCCGAACTCAGACCCTCCCTGCGAGCCGCAGAATCAGGAGGGGGATATCGCATCTCAAAGACTGCTGCCGTCACTCCGTTGAGCAGCGGCAGCAGTCCAGAAACCCAGGTGGAGCGCCTTGACCCCTTCACCTTGCCCCAGCAAAACATCAACTTCTGGCAGTCTCCTGTCCAAGAAGTTGGAGTTGCTGCGCTCTACTTTGTGATTGATTACGAGCAATCCGTTCTGCTCTATGTTGGGGAAACGATTCACTCCAACAAGCGCTGGAAGGGCGTCCACGACTGCAAACGTTACCTCAGCAACTATCGCCAGGTTCACTACAACCATGAGCTCACAACGCACTTAGGCATTGGCTTTTGGCCCCATGCTCCCAAGGCCACGCGGCCAAGACAACGACTGGAATCCAAGCTCATCAAGAAGTGGCGGCCCCCCTTCAACAAGGAAAACTGGAGCTTTTGGGGGACTCCGTTTGTCGGCGGCAAGATTGAAAAGGGAGACTGAGCCTTATCTTTGAGGCCCCCTTTCGTCGGCGGCAAAATTGAAAAGGGAGACTGAGCCTTGTTTTTGAGGCCCCCTCTGTCGGCGGCAAGATTGAAAAGGGAGATTGAACCTTATCTTTGAAGCCCCCCTTTGTCGGCGGCACGATTGAAAAGGGAGATTAACTCATCCAACCCGGGCACCCTGAGCACAGTCATTGAGTGTGAGTGCATTAGGGAGAATAGCTGCCATGGGAGGGCGCCGAAGAGCGATAGAGATCCTGTTAACACGGCGGCGATCGCCCAAGCCATGGTGGCTAGGAGCTGGATTCGCGATCGCAGCCCTATCCTCCTTCCCCTCCGTCGTCCAAGCCCAAGTCATCCCTGACGGTAGCTTCAACACCAGCGTTGACAGGCCAGGCCCCGGACAATTCACCATTCGCGGCGGTACTCCCCTCGGCGAAAGCCTGTTCCACAGCTTTAGCACGTTCTCAATTCCAACCAATGGACGAGCCCGCTTCGCCAGCTCCCCACCAATCAACACGATTTTCAGCCGGGTGACTGGAGCAGCAGCATCAAATATTGATGGCCTGATTCAAACGCCTCCCGGTACTAGCTTCTTTTTACTCAATCCCAACGGCCTCATCTTTGGCCCCGCAGCCTCGCTGGATGTGGGTGGCTCTTTTGTGGGTACAACCGCAGATTCGGTTGTCTTTGCTGAAGGAGAGCAATTCGGCATTAACGCATCTACGATTCAATCCCAGAGCACCCCCCTCTTAACCATTGAACGCCATGCGCTAACCCCCGTTAGCCTGCAATTTGATCGTCCCCGCCCCGCCCCTATCGTGCAACAATCTCGGTTCTCGCTGCTCGGCGAACGGTTTGGCTTGGGGGTATTGCCAGGACGTAGTTTGATTTTGGCCGGTGGGGCGATCGATCTGCCAGGGGGCGCAATGACGGCCCTCGATGGGCGCTTGGAATTGGTGAGCTTGGCAGAGGCAGGAAGTATCAGCCTCTTCCAGTCAGAAGGCCCCGAAAAAACGTTGCAGACACAAGTCCCCGACTCCCTGCGACGTGGCTCAATCAGTTTGAGTGACAATGCGCGCATTGCGGTGCCGTTCATGCCTGGTGGCAGTATTGCCTTGAAGGGAGGCAATATTACAATGAGCGATAGCCAGGTGGTGGGCGGGACGCTTGATCTGTTTTCCCCGGGGCAATCTGCGTCGGACCCAGCGCCCCCACGGGGTGGAGATGTGGAACTACTGGCCCAAGGCAGCGTCACGCTGGATAACAGTGAATTATTGAATGATGTCTTTCCAGATTCAGTGGGAGATAGCGGTGTTCTGAGGATTGTGGCAGGAGAGGTGGCGATCGCCAATGGCACGATCCTGAGCAGTAGTGTCCAGGGCAATGGCAACTCCGGTGGACTAGACATCCGTGCCCAAGACAGCATAACCATCGACAGTCAACGCAGCAACAACACTGTCAGCCATATCATCAGCGGCGTCCTCTCAGGGGCAAGCGGCAACGCAGGTGGCATTGACATTCAAGCCGGTGACCTCTCAATCTACAACGGCGGCTTCATTGCGGGTACAACCCTAGGCCAGGGCAGAGGTGGCGATATCACCATTGATGTTGCCGAAGACATCATTCTCGACGGTGTCCGTCGTAGTCCCACCCCAGCCTATGCCAACTCCTTGAGCCAAAGCGCCATCATTGGCGGCACCCAAGCAAGCACCCTGTCCAATGGCCCGGGGGGGGACGTTTATCTGCGCGCCAATAATCTATACATGCGCAATGGTTCACTGCTGGGTTCTTTGGCTCGGGGCAATGGAGGCGGGGGGAATGTCACCTTGGAGGTGGGGGACAAGATCGAACTGACTGGATTTGCGCCCCCCAGCAGCGATAACGACTTTCTTGAAACTTACATCGCTAACTCAACCGATAACCGCGGCATCGGCGATGGCGGCAATCTCACCCTACGTACGGGCTCCTTGCTCGTGCAAGATGGCAACTACATTGCAGCCAGCAGTGCAGGCCAAGGCAATGCAGGGGACTTGACGATTGAAGCTCAGAAGTTGGTGCGCTTTAGCGGCATACGTCGCGATGGTTTACCCTCCTTTGCCGCGAGCAGTGTGGAACCTGGAGCGGTTGGTAATGGCGGTAATATGACCATCACAGCGCCCAGAATCATCGTAGAAAAAGGGGCAGGGCTCACGTCTCGAACCCTGGGCCAGGGAGAGGGGGGAAACATCATCCTCAATACCGCTTCCCTGGATGTCCTGGATGGCTCCCAAATTTTCACCAGCAGCTTTGGCCAAGGTGATGCCGGGGATTTACAGATTTCAGCCAGCACTGGCATAACGCTGATCGATAATCCAGCGATTCGATTGAATGGTTCCTTCATCAAAGACCAGTATCTGGTTTTGGGTGGGGGAGAGAACACCGGCTTGTACGCCAATACTGCGGCAACGGCTTCCGGGAACGGCGGTACCGTTTATCTCACCACCCCACAGCTCACCCTCAGCAAGGGGGCGCAGATTAATGTCAGTTCCCAAGGCAGCGGTGATGCGGGGAACCTGTGGGCAGCAACCCGTCAGATACAGCTCACTGGCAGCAGCCTTTTGGCCCAGAGCCGCAATGGAGAGCAGGGCAATATTCAGCTCCAGGCGGAGCAGATCACCTTGGACCAGGGCAGCTTAATTTCAACCAACGCCATCGGTGTCGCCTCCGGTGGCAACATCGACATTGACACCCAATACTTATTTGCCCTGAACAACAGCGACATTACCGCCAACAGTGAAACGAGTTTTGGGGGTTCGGTCCAAGTGGACGCAAATTTTGTCCTGGGCACAGCCTACCGCCCTTACCTCACCCCAGACAGTGACATCACCGCCACGTCGGCCCAGGGGACAGAATTCAATGGCGTGGTCGAACTATTGCTCTTGGATTTAGACCAGAGTTTAGGTCGATTAACTCCCCCAGAGGTTAACCCGGCCGTACCGGAGGTTTTGGTGGCGAGCTGTGTGAACACTGACGCAGCCAATCAGTTTGTGGTGTCGGGGCGAGGTGGACTGCCTAGTGATGCCACCCAGACGATAGCGAGCCCTCAACTTTGGCAGGATGCCCGAATTGGCCAAGATTCTCGAGTTGGTCAGCCCGCCCGAACAGGTCAGCCCGCTCGAACAGGTCAGCCCGCTCGAACAGGCCAGATAAATCGAAGCCCCCACCCAAGCCTCAGCCTCCAGCGTAATGGTCAACCTGTGGCCATCTCTCCGACGAAACCTCTCCTCGAGGCAAAGGGATGGCAGCGCACAACCCATGGTGAATTCCAACTGGTTGCGTCTCAGCCCTCGGCCTCCATCGCCCTAGCGCAGCCATGCCCAGCGACAAGAACATCGACGGGGCCATCAATAGATCAATCGGCAGAGCCATCGGCGAATCGAGCGGCAGAGCCATCAGCGAATCGAGCGGCAGAGCCATCAGCAATGAACCAGTCTGCGGCTCCGCTCGATGCGGGGTAATCGAGATAAACGTGATATATCAGATATGTCCACGGAGTTGTACTGAAGCGAGCCGATATGAATCTGGAGATTCGCCGCGAATACGAATCGGGGCAAAAGGTCAACGAAGATCCGCTGGTTTACGTCTTTGAGAATTTCCTCAGCGAGGTCGAGATTCAAGCGCTAATTGCGGCAGCCGAAGCGAACCTCCAGCAAGCCCTGGTCACAGCGGCCAAATCGGGGGTGGTCAGCCAAGGTCGCACGGGGCAAAACTGTTGGGTCCGTCACCACCAAACCCCCATTATCAGCACTCTCTCCCAACGCATAAGCACCCTCGTCGGCATTCCCCTGGACCATGCGGAATCCCTCCAGGTGATCCACTACAACGAAACCCAGGAATATGGTCCCCACTACGATGCCTGGGATGCCCAAACGGAGCGGGGCCAGCGATGTATGCAGCGAGGGGGTCAGCGGTTGGTGACCTGCCTGCTCTATCTCAATGATGTCCCTGAGGGGGGCAGCACTTGCTTTCCCAAGCTAGACATGGAAGTGCGGGCCATTCGGGGACGAATGCTCCTGTTCCATAACTGCTTCCCCGGTAGCAATGTCAAACATGAGGCCAGTTTGCATGGCGGCATGCCGGTACTCCAAGGCGAGAAATGGGCCTGCAATATGTGGTTCCGCGAGAAGTCTTGCCGTCCGGCAGCGGCAAAACCGCAACCCGGTCAGTTTAAGCGTGTGATTTGAGGGCAGGGTTTAAGGGGCAGGAGTTGAGGGTTGGGTCGGGGAGAATTTTGGCGATCGCCCAGACTTAATCATTCTTTGCTTTTGGGACCCCCTTAATTTGGGAACATGCAACTAAGAGGCCGTTTTCTACCATGGACTGGTCTCTATAACCATTCTGAGCGGTGAGATTACGATGAGTGAGCGCCCCATCATCCTAGGCATTGTCGGCGACAGTGCAGCGGGGAAAACCACCCTTACCCGAGGTATCGCCAAAATTCTGGGTGAAGAAGATGTCACGGTCATTTGCACCGATGATTATCACCGTTATGATCGCCAACAGCGTGCGGATATGGGCATCTCTGCCCTCCACCCCGACTGTAACTATCTCGATATCATTACCCAGCATCTCAACATGCTGCGTACGGGACAGGCCATCCTCAAGCCGATTTATAACCACACCACTGGAGCCTTTGACGCACCGGAGTATATCGAGCCGAGGAAGTTTGTCATTGTTGAAGGGCTGCTGGGCTATCTGCCCGAAAAGGCACGGGACTTTTACGACGTCAAAGCCTATCTCGCGCCCCCGGAAGAACTGCGCGCCTCCTGGAAAATTAAGCGAGATACGGCCAAGCGCGGCTACACCGAGGAACAGGTGCGCGAGCAGATCAGCAAACGCGAGTATGACTCGGAGCATTTCATCCGTCCCCAGCGGCAGTGGGCAGATATGGTGGTCAGCTTTTGCCCACCAGAGCAGGCTGAGGAGAAGAATGACCTGCTGTTGGATGTGAAACTGGTACTGAGACCGACGATTCCCCACCCGCCTCTGCTGGACGCCTTTGAAAACAGTCCGGTGGGTGAAGCTGTCCGATTGGGATTAACCCGAGACATGGGTAAGCCCGTGGACCTTTTGGAAATTGATGGTCACGCAACTGAAGAGCAGGTTCAGAAGCTGGAGCGGATGATGTGTGGAGATGTGCCTCACCTGGGGCAGTTTTGCAGCATTGAAGGCAATCAAGACATCGGCACGGTAACCGGGACAACGGGGGAAACGTTGCGCAGCTATCCCCTGGCGATTACTCAGCTTTTGATTACCTATCACATGTTGAAGGCAGCGCGGGTGAGGTAGGTGACGGGCGATCGCCCCAGGATCGCGATCGCCCATCAAACCTGTAGACACCAATGTAGGGGGGGACAGCATGCTGTCCCCCCTACGATGTTCATACATCTAAGGTGCTAAATCCAGTTACGGTCTGTTTTTATTGGAGCCACAATGGTCTGGCTTCCTATCCTGTAGCTGCCTATCCAGCAGATGCCTATCCAGCAGATGCCTATTCAGCAGATTCAATCACCACATAGGACTCGGATACGAGCGGTGTGGGCTGGCCAATGCCTTTCTCGGCTAGGTAGCGGCCAAGGAAAGCATTAACGGCCGAGAGAATCATGGGGCCAAAGGTCAGGGCCAGGAAGCCGTGAACGGCAAAACCGGGGACCAGTAGCGATGCCAACCAGAAGCAGACACCGTTGATGACGAGGGAAAAGAGGCCCAGGGTCAGAATATTGACCGGCAGGGACAGAATAAACAGGATGGGCTTGATCCAGCCGTTGACGAAGCCGATGGAAACGGCGGCAAACATGGCGGCCCAAAAGGTTGTGACGACAACGCCGGGGGTGACAAGGCTGACGGCCAGCAGACTAACGGCGGTGGTCAGGGTGGTTAAAAAGAATCCAAGCATGTGTTTCTCTCAAATTTTTTAGGACAATTCGAAAACCCGTAGCAGTGGTGTAGGTCCTGTGCAGGGTCAGGTTTTAGGGGGTGCATTCAGCACGCCAGCGCATTCAGAATGCTATGAATCTACGGGGAGGGTCGTTTTTACGGCATCTTTTACCTGGTCTTTCAGGTCTTGTTCTTTTTGTGCCACTTTGGCTCCAGTTTCAGCGGCAACGACTTCGATCTCGATCTGTTTGCGTTCCATTGGGGTGGATGAGGTGGGGGTGTTTTTGGCTTGCTCGACGTTGCTGCGATACCAGGCAGCGGCTTGGCTGAGCTTTTGCTTGAGGGTGGTGTAGCGATCGCCATACTTCTCACTCAGCTCACCATCCCATTCCATCGCACGGTCCTTAACACCGCTAAAGCGATCGGGCAGGGTCTCGTACTCTTTCTTCAAGCTGACCTGGGCTTTGCCTTTGAGACCATGGAGCACTGATTTCCAGAATGGTTCTGAGGCTTCGTCATCTGCTAGGGGCATTTCTAGCTCTAGGACCTCAGAAACTGAGCCTTTGGAGATGGTCCAAACTTGGCTAGAGCCGCCTTTGACTTCGGTCAAGGCATCGGAAAATGCAGCTTGGAAGATGTCTTGAATGCGCTTGGCTCGGGTTTTGCCTTCGGCTTTGGCTTCGTCAAAATGAGCTGCAACTTTCTCTTTTAGGGGGATGACAGTTTCTTGGTCAACGGTTTCGGCGGGGACGGTGATGATTTCGACGTTTTCATTATTCATGGTTTTGCCTCTGGGTTAATGTCTGGGTTGATGCTGGGTGAATGATTGAATGGGCCGATGAAGTGGGTCGGCTTGCCCGTGGGTTGCCTAAACCGTAATGATCTCGCTTTCTGCGGCGTCGCTATCTTCTTGGCGTTTTTTGCGCTGTTCGAGCAGAAGCTGGGAGACTTCGCTAATCAGGAGTGTGGCGATCATGCCGTCATCAATCCAGCCAATAATAGGGATGACATCTGTGATGAGGTCAACGGGGCTGACGAGATAGAGGAAACTGGCTGCGATCGCAATCCAACGGTATTTGGGATGTTTGAGAACGGCGCGGTAAACGTTGTAGAGGGGTTGGAGTAAGGACTTCATTGGGCGGGTCTCGCTTCGACACATTCATCATCTCGGAATGCCCAAACGTGCACGAGTGAAGCTTTCCACCCAAAAGGTGATGAAACTACGAAAGAAGGTTGGGTCTGCAACACCTTTCGTTCGGTAAACCCAACCGATGCTGATGCTCCCAGACACCGGTTTCTTGGAGAAACCGGTGTCTAAGCCCTAACGTTGATGTTTAAACCATCAGGCCAAGCTGCTGCAAACGCCCATCGGTAAAGTCCTTAATCGCCAACTTAATCCCCAGCTCTGCCAACATCATCGGGTCATGGCTCGAAGCTACCCCCACCGTCGGAATCCCCGCAGCCACCGCTGCCCGAATTCCTGATGGTGAATCCTCAAACACCAATGCTTCATTCGGTTGTAAGATCAACCGATCGATCGCCGTTTTATAGGGTAATGGATCCGGCTTAGCCCTCGGCAAATCCTCCCCCAAAATCACAAACTCAAATCGCTCGGCTAGTCCCAACCCCGCCAACATAAACTCCGCATTCAACCTCGGCGCATTCGTCACCACCGCCTTTTTCAATTCCTGCTGCTCAATCCAATCTAGCAACGCCATCAGCCCCGGCATCGGCTCCAGCTGCGTCTTGGCCAGCTCCCGAAACCGCGCCTCCTTCTCCTCACTGAACTGCTGGATCTCCGCGTCCGTAAACGCCGGAAAGAAATCCTGAAGAATGGCTCGGTTTGTGCGACCGCTGATTTTGCTGCGGTAGGTGATCGCATCGATCCCCACTCCCCGCTCATCCAGCATCTGCTGAAACACCAGAAAATGTATGGGATCAGTATCCGTGAGCGTACCGTCAAGATCAAAAATAACGGCTCTAAGCATAGAAGGATGCAGGCTAGAAGGCATGGAGTGAACGAAAAAACGAACGCTTCATCCTAACAAAGCACTTCGACCTCCCCCTGTTATTTCAGGCACTGCCCATCGAAAGCTTCCATAAACTGTCCTATTCTCTTGCAACAGACAATCAACCGCTGCCTATGATGGAGGGAAAGCTAAGCATCTCGGGCGCAAGCTTGACCTCATTGAACTGCTCCCATGAATCAACTCTTGTTGCTCCAGGCCATTGCCTTCGCCACCCAAAAACACCGCACCCAACGCCGTAAGGACGGCAAAACACCTTATATTAACCATCCCGTCCATGTCGCACTAATTTTGGCGGACATCGGCGGCGTAGAAGACGCTGAGGTGCTCGCCGCCGCTGCTCTCCATGACACGGTGGAAGACACAGACACGACCTTCGAGGAAATTGAGGCCCACTTTGGGGCCGGAGTGCGATCGCTCGTGGAAGAGGTCACCGATGACAATACCCTCTCCCCCCAAGCTCAAAAACAGTACCAAGTGGACCACGCGTCCGATCTCTCCCGAGGTGCTGCGCTGATTCGCATTGCGGATAAGACCTCTAACGTTACGGACCTCTACGAGGCACCGGCCAAGAACTGGACTGTGGAGCGGCGGCAAAAATATTTGGTTTGGGCCGAGACGATGGTCAACGAATGTAATCCAGTGAACCGAGCTTTGGAAGATAATTTCTGGGCGATCGCCGAGAAGGCTCGGGAGCAACTCGGGATGCGCTCTAACAAAGTGGCCTAGATTCAAGCTAGCGCGCTCCGATTAGGCGCAAAGCTTGAATCAAATCTGCATATTTTGTAAGCACGAGCCGCACTTGCCCAAGCCGCCCGCAGCGATCTGACTCTGCAAGGGCCCCCCCATAAAACACCGCGAAAACTGTCGTCAATCGCCCACAAAAAAGCCCCACAAGCAGATGCTTCTGGGGCTCTTGAATGACTGGTTTAGATCACTGGTTTAGATCGCCGATTTAAATCGCCGGTTTAAATCATTGACTTGAACCAATTCTTCTAAAGGTACTCAATCGCGAGGCTTAGTAGCGATCGCGACGACCACCGCCGCCGCCGCCGCCACGGTTCTCACGGGGACGAGCCTTGTTAACACGCAGCTCGCGGTCCATCCACTCAGCGCCGTCGAGGGCTTCGATAGCCGCCGCTTCTTCTGTGTCGGAGCTCATTTCAACAAAACCGAAGCCACGCTTGCGGCCGGTTTCCCGGTCGGTGGGAAGTTGGACACGCTTAACAGTGCCGTACTCTGCAAATACTTCGTTCAGGTCCTGCTCCGTTGCATCGAAGGACAGGTTACCGATATAAATCGACATGTGGGTTTCTCCCAAAAATCAGAAACATAAGGTGAAGAGAGGTGGATTTTAGAGAGTAACCAACAACCAAAAACGCGAAAAACTCGTCAATAGCAGGGACAATCGCTCTAACCAAATACTCATACGTATACGATTACAGCATACCTTGGACAGGATTGACGGTTTGTATGGTGAAAATCTTCCAATCGTTGTCGTTGATTTTTTGCAATTTGGGCCAAAAGCTTTGCTGTTATTGAGGTGGGTGAAGTCGATGAAGTGAGCCCAGGAATGGAGTGAATGCGGTCGGCTTGATGTCGAAATATGTCTAAACAGCCGATGGATTGAGCGCGTGGGTTGGCATTGAGCCGGAGATTGGTTCGGGCATGGGCTCGGGCCTGGGTTCGGGCCTGGGACTGAAGCGATGTCATGGGAAACGGTCTTGCGATCGCCATAAGCAATCATACTTATGACAGATTCGTATCACCCGAGGCTAGACAGGCGTACGACATTCGATACCCTCGTAATGTGGACGTTTGTAAAGCGCTCCCAGGAACGCCCGAATACAGCTTGGTTCAACGCATAAAAACAGACCTTATGAATATCCATACCGTCGCCACGCAACCCTTCCCCGATCAGAAACCGGGGACCTCGGGATTGCGCAAGAAAGTCAAGGTTTTCCAGAAACGCAATTACCTTGAGAACTTTGTCCAGGCCATCTTCGACAGTCTGGAAGGCTATGCAGGCTCTACGCTCGTTGTAGGCGGTGACGGTCGCTACTTCAACCGCGAAGCCATCCAAATCATCCTCAAAATGGCCGCAGCCAATGGATTTGGCAAGGTGATGGTGGGTCAGGCCGGTATCCTCTCGACCCCCGCCGCCTCCTGCGTCATTCGCAAATATGAGGCCTTTGGTGGCATCATCCTCTCCGCCAGCCACAACCCCGGTGGCCCCGACGAAGACTTTGGCATCAAGTACAACACGGGCAATGGTGGCCCTGCGCCGGAGAAGGTCACCGACGCGATTTTCGAAGGCACCAAAACCATCGAAGCTTACAAAGTCCTCGAAGCTAACGATGTCAACCTTGACCAGTTGGGTGAAACCAAGCTGGGGACCATGACGGTTCAGGTGATTGATGCGGTGGCAGACTATGCCGAGTTGATGGAATCCCTGTTTGACTTTGATGCGATTCGGGCGTTGATCAGCAGCGGCACACGCATTTGCATGGACTCGCTCCACGCTGTCACAGGCCCCTATGCCAAGGAGATCTTTGAAAACCGCCTCGGTGCGGCGGCAGGGACGGTCCAAAATGGTGTTCCGTTGGAAGACTTCGGCGGCGGTCACCCCGACCCCAACCTGGTCTATGCCCATGACCTTGTGGAGGTGATGTTTGGTCAGGATGCGCCGGACTTTGGTGCAGCTTCCGATGGCGATGGCGATCGCAACATGATCCTGGGTAAGAACTTCTTCGTCACCCCCAGCGATAGCCTCGCTGTCCTCGCCGCCAACGCGACCCTTGCCCCCGGTTATAAGGGTGGCCTCGCCGGAATTGCCCGCTCCATGCCCACCAGCGCCGCTGCCGATCGCGTTGCGGCCAAGCTCGGCCTGGATTGCTATGAAACCCCCACGGGGTGGAAATTCTTCGGCAATCTGATGGATGCGGATAAAGTCACGCTCTGCGGCGAAGAGAGCTTTGGCACAGGCTCCAACCATGTGCGCGAAAAAGATGGTCTCTGGGCAGTGCTGTTCTGGCTCAATATTTTGGCCGCTCGCAAGATGTCTGTGGAAGATATTGTGCGCGAACACTGGAAAGAGTATGGCCAAAACTACTACTCTCGCCATGACTATGAGGCGGTGGAGAGTGCCCCTGCCAATCAATTGATGGAGAATCTGCGGGCGCTGGTTCCGAC
>CALIJJ010000137.1 GCA_938017515.1 uncultured Pseudanabaenaceae cyanobacterium | reverse complement strand
GCCCGAGCTAGCCCCCGTCAGCAGACTCTTCGTACCCGCAGGCTGCACCGTCGTGCAACGGTTGGGTCGGCGGAGCCCCTTGCGATCGCAGTACTCCCAAATCGTTGAATGCACAACCTCGCGCCAACGATTCAGATGTTCCGCCTCCTGCGCCTTAAACGCCTTACCCTGCTCCGTCTCCGGACGACCCTCAACCCACCAGTTGAGCCACTCCGTACCAAAGGCATGGACACAGAAATCAAAGAAGCCCGTAAACGAAACCCCGACGATCGGGTCCCACTCCCGCGACTCCCGATAGCGATCCTCCATGAACTCATGGTTCAACAACGCCGCCACCGACAACGCTCCAGCACGGAAGGCATTATCTTGCTCCTCGGGATTCTTCGGGTCCAGCTGATTGAGGTGAACCTCCGACAGATTGCAGTGGAAGTTCGCACCGATAATCTCACCACAGTTATGCGCCACCAAACCATTGGCATCAAACCGTGCGGGACCCGGTACCGTGCAGTCGTATACATCTTCAACGCCATCCGGCTCAATGCTTTCAACCGTTGCCGTGAACCGTTCCGCTGCGGGATAGTGGAGTGCCTCCGTCGTCAGCGTTGCCAAACGCTCTGCCTTGGCAGGCTCCGAGAAACCAATCAGCTCCGCAAACGTCCGCACATTGTCATGGTTGATGATCAACTCATGGCTGGTTTGGCAGAAATAGGGCTGTCGCTCTAGTTGCCGGTGCAGCTGTAGGCGATCGCCTGCCCGATGGCGAATCTGAATCGTTGAGTTGATCCCCAGGCGCAGCAACATCCGCTGAGCCGCCTGCAAGGTGGGACGGTCATTGTAGGGCAACCGAATCAAGATTTCCTTGGCGCTACTCCCCTGAACCGATGCATCAACATCAAAGACCCCCCGCAGGAAGCCACGATAGAACTCGTAGCTGCTACGTTCGATCGCAGGGGTGATCGTTTTGCCGCGACCCACGCCATAGCGATCGGCGAGACGGCAAATCTTGGCAGAAGAGACCTGCAAGGAGCCATCCTGCTGAGGCTTGAGTTGCACCTGCAAGAAACCCTTCTCCGACACAGGCAGGGTCTCGTTCAACAGCGAGATCGCCTGGGCCGCCATATCCTCTTGGCTATCGCCCCAGTAGCGCAGTTCCCCCTGGGATAGCTCAGAAATGGAGCATTCCAGCAGTGACCCATCGGCAATTAAGCTGCCCAAGAGCCAGCCTTCCTGGTGGTTCCCTTCACCGGCCCAGGGGAGAAGGTTGCGGTGGTTGTGCAGCAGAACGCGATCGCCCGCTTGCAGCTCCCCGGCTTCGACCCACTCGCTGTACTGAGTCTTGTGAGTTTGGGCCGTCAGCTTCAGCAGCTGGTGATTGGCCGTCAGACGGAGTTGCTGACCCTCTTGGGTTTGCAGCTTCACCACGGGCTTGGTGCCGCTGTGGAAGAATCCTGCTTCCGTGGTGCTGAACAGTTCACCGTTGATGTAGCTGCTGTGCTGTTGACCCAGCAAGTCCTTCACCTGACGCGGGCCGTCGCCCGTGTGGACCCAGGTGTCTACGGTGACGCAGGGATTGAGGCCGTAGCGCTGGAAGCGATGCTCCAGTTCAGCGTCGCTCATCTCGGGCTTTTGCTGCTTCAGCCAGCTTTTGGCTTCGTCGATGCCCAGTTCGTTGTAGACGCCCAGGAATTCCTTCTTGAGGTCGTCGTGGTGCAGCAGATCCGCATTGGCCCGGGCGATCGCCTCAGGCGCATACTGAATTGCCCCTTCCCCGGAATAAAACTGCTTGCGCACCGCTTCCAGCGTTTCCTCGGCGTTGGGCTTGCGATGGAAAACCCGTGTGTGGTTGGCCATGCGCAGGGCATCGCGCTCGGGATCAATGCTCCAGTTGCCTTCGGCATCCTGCTTCCAGAGATTCTCCTTGGCACCGGCGGCCAGCTCGTCCTCCGCTGCAAATTGACGCATCCCCGCCGAGCGGCGAATGTTGCCCGCCACGATGGTTACGGCGGCTTCGTCAATGAGTAGGCAGCATTCGATGGAATTGAGCTGGCGACCCTGGGCCTTATTGAGGATGCGGGCAACCCGGGCGTACATGTCCGGCAGCTTCACAGGGTTGGCCATGCCGCCAAACCCTTTGAGGGTTTCCCCGGCGGGGCGGACGTCGCTCATGTCCACTAGGATCTCGACCTCACCCTCGAAGCGATCGCTGCTAGACATTTCCAGCAGCGTTTCGTAGGACTTGACCCAACCCTGGCGACTGTCACCCACATGGACAACCACCTGGTTGCCGTTATGGAGAACCTCCGTTTCCTGGCGGCGTTGGAGTGCAGGTGTCGTACCGACCTCGCCCTGAACCTTGAGAGAAATGCGATTGCGAACGACAGGGAGCTGCTCAATATACTTGGCTTCTAGGACCGCCCCTGTGCCGCAGCCCATCATGGCCAGATCCATCATCAAGGCGAAGGCGCGCCAGTCAGTGACGTTGGTCGAGGTGCAGTTGTACCCCCCGGAAAAATTCTTTTGCTGGGCGATCCAATCCGTCCCCCCAATCCAGAGCCAGCGGCCTGAAGTGAGGGCCTTGAGCTCCTGTTGCATACGGTTGATCAGGGCTTCTTCCTTGGAATCGAGCCCACCAAGGGTCGCAACGCCAGCAACAGTGCGATCGCACACCTGCTCCCAACTCTCACGACCGTCGTCGGTTTGGCGACTGTAGGTCCGGAAAAAGACCGGGTTTGCGGCGGGGGCTGATGTTGGAAAGTCCGCCACAGTACGGACGCGGAATATTTCTTGGACCATGGAAGGAAAACTCTCTAACTATCTGGCTCGCTCATGCTGAAACGGATGCGAGGGCTCACCATGAGGAACCCCCCAGACATACGCAGCAGCAGCAGGGTTTTACCCTGCACATCTAGTGTAGCGATCGATGGACTGACTCTACCTATAGCGGTATCCATGATTCTTCGCAATAATTTACTGAAAGTTTTCTGTTGCAATAAAGCGGGCGCTTGCTATCGAGGAGCTATCTCTGCCGATCCCTGGATCGGTTTGCCGCCGAGACGGAATTTTTCGGGATGTCCCAACTCTGTTCGGCTAACCGTGTTTGGTGGGATGGGCGATCGCTGAAACCTAGCGAACACCTAGCGAACACCTAAAAAAACGCCCCCGCAGTCTGAGTGTCTGCGGGGGCGTTGAAGCTGGTCGGCGTGTGTCGTGTCCGTAGCCTGCTGACACTCTAGAACATTACATCTGGTAGGTAAAGTGCCATTTTGTCTGACCTATCACGCTATCTGTGGGGGGTGAGCATTTCCAGCCCCCTTGGGCCTAGTCTGAGGGTGAATCTCTCCGGCGTTTGGTAACGATAGATGTGCGAAATGTTATTTGTCGTTATCTATCCTGTGACGTGTTGTATTAAACGCCACAAATGTCCAAAAGTGTTGACATATAATTGATTAAGTGTTGAGTGCACGTATCGGAGGTTTGGAATGCTGGTGCTGTTGACTCAAGATCAGGTTCTTTCTCCAGGGCAAGTTTGTTGCTCCTGTATCTTTGCTAGCCAGTCTGGGCAGCCCCGCTGGCGCGACGGTCATTTAGCCTGTGGTCGTCTCAAAAAGCAGCTCTCGTCTGATGCTGCCCAGCAGCGTTGTCCCATGGGATTTCGGGTTGTGAATGTGCCCCAGTAGGCGGGGGCCTTGATCCCCAGGGTGAGTGCGTTATCCTGGAATAATGCTAAAGACTTACGACCCTATAGGAGAGATGCCATGACGTGGCGTGGTACAAGCACTGTCCAGGACCGACTTTTTGGTGCTCTTCCCTATCTCATTCCCCTGATCGATGTCATCGTGTTTGGCTTCGGGAACTACTTGTTGGCTGAGGTTCCGTTGCTTCAGACCATCTTGCTGACTCCCCTTGCGCCTTTGATCATGCTCTATCGCGGTATTCCGTTCCTGAGTCTGATCATCTTCTTTGCGCTGTTCATGCTGGTGATCCGCAACGAGAATATTTCTCACTTCATCCGCTTCAATACGATGCAGGCGATCCTGTTTGATATCGTGTTGATTCTCTGCAATGTGGTGGTGAGCTTCTTCCTGGCCCCGACCCTGGGCAGTATTGGCGGTTCGGCAGAACTGGTCATGCAGGTTCTATTCAATGTCGTCTTCCTTGGAACCCTGGCGGCTGTGGGTTACAGCATTGTGCAGGTGGTTCGGGGCGCTTATCCCGACAAAGTTCCTAGCCTGTCTGATATTGTCTACACGCAGGTTCGCTAGGGTTGACTTTCCCTAGACCTAGGGGCTAAACCGTTTGGTTTGATCCCGTAAAAGCGCCAACCCCGACGGGGTTGGTGCTTTTGTTTTGTCGTGCTCGATTTAGGGGTTAGGCCTCAGGGGGCGGGAATTGAATCGCTGTGATGTCGGAAGGGAGCACGGTTGCTGGGTTGCTTTGGCGTGCCATGACTCGGTTCTCTAGGCAGCCGATGCCTTCGATTTCGATGCGGATGCGATCGCCCACTTGCACCGGACCGACGCCTTCTGGAGTTCCGGTCAGCACCACATCCCCTGGCAGCAGCGTCATGGTTTGGCTGATGTAGGCGACCAGTGCATCAGGCCGATAGACCATTTGATCGATGGAGGCGCACTGGACCGGGGTTTCGGCGTCATTGAGGAAGGTCTGAACCGTTGCGCCCGTGGTCAGCTCCCGCACCATCCAAGGTCCTAGGGGGCAAAACGAATCGAATCCCTTGGCCTGGGACCAAGGACCAAGGCTGGCACGTTGTAGATCTCGGGCGGTCACGTCGTTGGCGATGGTGTAGCCCCAAATTTTTGAGGCGGCTTCTTCGGGGGTGCAGTCGGTGCAGCGCTCGCCAATGACCAGCGCCAGTTCCCCCTCATAGTCCACCCGCTGGGATTTGGCGGGATAGAGAATGGGGGAGCCATGGGAGGTGATGGCACTGGAGGGTTTGAGGAACATCAGCGGTTCCTTGGGCACGGCAGATTCCATCTCCGCCGCATGGGCGGCGTAGTTTTTGCCAATGGCCACAACCTTGGACGGTGCGCAGGGGGCCAACAGCTCATAGCTTTCCGGCGGCAGTTCCAGATCGATAGGCTGCCCCTGATGCCAGGGGGGCGCATCCAGAACCTGCACGGCCCGGTTCAGCTGGAGGATGCCGTAGTAAATCGTTCCTTCCGGAGCGCGAACACGGACGTAGCGGGTCGCCATAAAAAAGTCTTTGTTAGTCGGCGGAAACTCATCTAAGATTGTAAAGCCTTGCTTCTTGCAGCATGCAAGAGGCCTGTAGTCCAGAAGGAGATCGGACCGTGAAGGAATTCGTATACGAAACAATGTACATCCTGCGCCCTGAGTTGGGTGAAGAGGATGTCGAGAAGAATATTGTGACCTATCAGGACATCCTGAAGGAAGCAGGCGCTGAAATGCTGGAAACCCAGCACCGCGGTAAGCGCCGCATGGCTTACATGATTAATAAGAAGCGCGAGGGCATCTATATCCAGATGAACTACCAAGCGCCCGGTGCTGCGATCGCTCCCATGGAGCGCGCCATGCGCCTCAGCGAAGATGTGATTCGCTATCTGACGGTGAAGCAGGTTGTCCGTGAGGAAGAGCCTGAGGCTGAGGAAGAAGAAGCGGCATAGGCCACAGTTTCAACCTAGGGGCCGGTTCCGTTCGGCCCTCGGATCTTAAGCGGGGTTAGTTTCTCAGGGAGCTAGCGCCGCTTTTTTGATTGATCTTTTGATTGATCGGACAACGATGGATTGGGATGTGAGGAGGACTCCACACCATGCAGCAACAGTACAAGTCATTTTTGATCCGAGACTGGGAGCCGCGCGATCGCGACATTGCAGCCCAGCTCATTGCCCAAGTCTTGACAGAGTATGGCCTGGGTTGTCAGCCCTGTGGGGCCGATCGCGATGTGCAGGAGGTCGAAAACCACTATGAGCAAGGGGCCTTTTGGGTGGTGGAAAAGGAGGGCGATGTGGTGGGGACAGCGGGCTTTTACCCGATTCCTCGGGGAACCAATGCCGTTGAAATTCGCAAGATGTATCTGCTGCCCGGTGCTCGGCGGCAGGGTCTGGGTCGATATCTGATGGCGGCGTTAGAGCGGGAGATTGCCCAGTGCGGTTTTGCGGAGATTTATCTCGAAACGGCGACGGTGCTGAAGGAAGCGGTGTTGCTGTATGAATCCCTGGGCTATGAGCAATTGGACCCCTCGGAAGTGGAGACGGATCGGTGCGATCGCATTTATCGCAAGTCTCTCTCGCCATAAAACAGCTCTCGCCATAAAACAGCTCTCGCTATAAAACGACTCTCGCTATAAAACGACTGATGAAGAAGCGCGCTTGCTTGAAATCAAACCCGCTATCCTGAAAATAGGTGTTTAATCGACTGCGGGAGAACTTCCTATCGAGACCGTCCACGGAAACCTCAAGGGCCTGAAACCCAACCAGCTCAAGCAGCTCAGACGGCTGTATCAGCAGCGCATGCCGGGCGATCGCCTCACCACGCCCGAGTTTGCCCAAAGCATCGCCGCCGTCAGTACCGATTTGGGACAGCCCGTTTCGGTCTATCTCAACCGCCGGGGACAGGTGATCCGTGTGGGGGTCGGCACCGTGCGCCAGACCCAGATTCCGTTGCTGGAACTGCCCCGCTATGGTGCAGAACGCCTTTGCGGTATTCGTTGTGTGACGACCGAACTCAAGATGGACCCGCCCAACGAAGCCCAGCTAACGGCCATGGCGTTGCAGCGGTTGGATGCTGTTTTGACGCTGTGTCTGACCGGTCAAGGCTTTACCAAGCGAGGTGGTGGACAAACCGGCTACATCAAACAGGCTTACCTCGCCCATCTGATTCCCCACCCCGAGGTGCGTTGGAACGTGTCGCCGCCCCAGCCCTTGGAGGAGGCGACAGAGCAGGACTTTCTGGATTTGGTGGAAAGCCTTGAGGAGGAATTTCGTCGTCAGTCCCAGGCTCTGGAGGTGGAGGCCGGTCACGATCGTGTGCTGATCGTGGGTCTGCGGGTCGATCGCGAAGATAAGCTGCTCCACGAAGATACGCTGACGGAATTGCGACGGTTGGTGGAGTCGGCGGGGGGCGATGTGCTACAGGTGACGCGGCAGAATCGCTCGCGTCCCCATCCCCAAACCGTGGTGGGTGAAGGCAAACTCCAGGAAATTGCCCTGAATGCCCAAACGGTTGGTGCAAACCTGGTGGTGTTTAATCGGGATTTATCGCCGATGCAGGTGCGTAATCTGGAGCGCCAGGTGGGTTTGCGGGTGGTCGATCGCACGGAAGTCATCCTCGATATTTTTGCCCAGCGGGCCAAGACCGGAGCCGGGAAGCTCCAGGTGGAGCTGGCTCAGTTGGAATATCAGTTGCCGCGCTTGGCGGGTCGGGGTCAGGCCATGTCCCGTTTGGGTGGTGGTATTGGTACCCGAGGTCCTGGTGAAACGAAGCTGGAGACCGAGCGTCGCGCCATCCAAAAACGTATTTCTCGTTTGCAGCGTCAGGTGAATGAGCTACAGGCCCACCGTGCCCGTCTGCGGCAACAGCGCCAGCGACAGTCGGTACCGTCGGTGGCTTTGGTTGGCTATACCAACGCAGGAAAATCAACACTTTTAAATACGCTGACCAAGTCCGACGTCTATGCTGCGGACCAATTGTTTGCGACGCTGGACCCGACAACGCGTAAGGTCGTAATTTCGGATGGCGTTGAAGGCGATTTAAAGACAGTTCTACTGACAGACACTGTGGGATTTATCCACGAGTTGCCCCCCTCCTTGGTGGATGCCTTCCGTGCAACCCTGGAGGAAGTCACTGAAGCGGATGCATTGATCCACTTAGTGGACCTGTCCCACCCGGCTTGGCAGAGTCAAATCCGAGCGGTGATGAGTATTCTCTCCGAAATGCCCATGACGCCGGGGCCGATTTTGCTGGTGCTCAACAAGGTGGATGCGGTGGACCAGGATCGGTTGGAGGAAGCGAAGGAAGAATATCCCCAGGCGTTATTTGTCTCTGCTCGCGATCGCCTTGGGCTCGAAACCCTACGCCAACGCCTGAGCCAGTTGGTTCATTATGCTGTGGAAAGTGTTTAATCTCGGGTGAGTGATTTCAGGACGATTGCATCCGACTTTTTCGGTTGATTCACTCTTTTGCTGATGCAACAAAGAATTTTTTCCATCGTTGTATCAGGGATTTCCGTGCAGTTTTTTCACTTCAGCCAAATACCCTAGGTGAAAGCTCGTAAGCCTTGCGGGGACTGCACTTGAGAAAAGACAATTGATGTCTGCTTCAGGGATTAGAGCCGTATAGATGCAGTTCCGATTAAATTGGTGTGCATCTATACCGTTTTCGTAAAAGGGTCGCCAGAATAGGTGACATAAGGCGATGAACCGCAGGGCAGAACGCAATCTTTGCCTTGCGGCAGCAACCAATCGGTTGTGTAATCACCTCAACTCACTCAGACCTTTCCCTGTTAATTAAAATCATGACTCTACGTAACATCAAGTCGATCTGGTCCGTTAAGTCTCTCCTGACCCTGGCTGCTGCCATCGGAGCAGCAACGGTGGCGTCTCCGAATGCGGCTCAAGCGGGAGAGATTTATGAAGGCTGGAACTACTCGATTGACTCGTTCATGGATGGGACAGAGTACAGCACTATTGGCGATAACAGCGAATTTGAATTTTACGGCTTGGCGTTCCGTGAGTACGAAGATAAGGTTGTCTTTGCTGTAAACAGCAACTTGGCTCAAGAAGGCTACGCTTCCTCCGGTGCTCGTGGTGGCTCGATTGGCTACGGTGACTTCTTCATCAACTTCGGCGAAGGAAGTTTGGCGGATGGCGAGGCAGCGGGTGACCTGTACGCGGTCCAGTTTGCAGACAACGATACGAACAAGGCGGAAGGTCTGTACAGCGATGTGACGACCAAGAGTTTGACGAGGTTCAACTCTGGCTATCGTAAGATTAAGGACCACACCAACACGGTAAACAACCGTCTGGGCGGCGAGGCATCCTACGGTGATCTGGATGCAGATGGTGACTACTTCAATAAGAATGCGGGAGCCAAGACCCATATTCGGAACGGTGAGTTTGAAGGCGGAATCACGAAGATTGATGATGTGAGTGGTTTTGATTCGGACTTGGACTTCGGCAACTTTGGAGCCGAGGGTGACTATACGTTTGGCTTCAGCATCGACAAGTCGAAGCTGCAGGTGGGTAACTTCGTGGCGCATCTGTTTGCGGAGTGTGGCAACGATGGTGTTGTGATTGATGGCGAGATTGTGGGGAATGTTGAAAGTGCAGCTGTGCCCGAGTCTTCTCCTCTGGCAGGCTTAGCTGTGATTGGCATGGCGGGTGGTGCGTTGGCACTGCGTAAGCGTAAGCAAGCCAAGCTGGAGGTTTAGTC
>CALIJJ010000136.1 GCA_938017515.1 uncultured Pseudanabaenaceae cyanobacterium | reverse complement strand
AAACACCGGCAGGCGCGAATCCGCTTCCGATTCCTGACCCATGCTGGCCCAGACATCGGTGTACACCACGTCCGTTCCCTTGGTGGCCCGTTCTGGATCCGCAGTCACCAAGACTTCGCTCTTGCCACCACTGATGGCCTCCGCCTTCGCAACAATTTCAGGCAGGGGCTGATAGCCCTCTGGCGCCGCAATCCGCACATTGACCCCCGCCAAGGCACAGCCCAGCATCAGGGAATGGGCCATGTTATTGCCATCACCGCAGTAGGTCAGCGTTAGACCCGCCAGCGTGCCAAATTCTTCTTTGATCGCCTGCAGGTCCGCCAGAATCTGACAGGGGTGGTAGAGATCCGTCAGGGCATTGATCACCGGAATGTCGGCATACCGGGCATACTCCTCCAGATCCGCCTGCTCAAACGTCCGAATCGCCAGGGCATCGACGTAGCGGCTGAGGACCCGAGCCGTATCGGCAATGGGTTCACCTCGCCCCACCTGGGTGACGCTGGGGTTGAGGTCCAGGACATGGCCACCGATTTGGTGCATGGCCATGGAAAAGCTGACACGGGTGCGGGTGGAGGCTTTGGAGAAGATCAGACCCAGGGTTTTGTTGCTTTGGGGCTTGGTTTTTCCCGTTTTGAGATCCTGAGCCAGATTAATGAGGTCGTTGAGTTGGTCAGCGGTCAGGTCGGTGAGTGTAAGTAAGTCTTTGCCCTGTAGTGCCCCCATCATGTCTTGCTCCCGTCTTGGTGTGTGGTAGATGGCTGTAATTTTTTAAAGTTCAATCCTACCGTCGATACCGTCGCTGTTGGTACGAAATTAAACAGATCAAGACACAAGCCGTAGACGGGCAAGCAACATGCATTCACAACACCACTGCGTAGGCTCTAACCGGAAAGGTGCCGAAGCGTTTGATTTTGACCGGGACGGCATGGAAGGTGAAGTCGCCATCGGGCACATCACCGAGATGACACATGTGTTCCACGATGGGAATATTGGCCTTGAGCAAGGTGGAATGCACCGGGCGTTGACCGTCTTTAACATCATCGATGTTGTAGGAGTCGATGCCGACTAGGGTTGCGCCAGCATCTCGGAGAGATTCAGCGGCAGCCAGGGTCAGGTAGGGTGTGTTTTCGAAGTATTGATCCGTACGCCAATGCTGGTCCCAGCCCGTATTAACAAGGACGGCTTTACCGCTAACATCCAGGTCTTTGACGTGCGCCACATCCACAACCGTTTCGCCCTGGGCACGGACGACGATCGCCGGAAGCTGCGCCAAGGATTCCAGCGGCAGCTCGGACAGGTCCTTGCCATCGGCATAGCGATGGAACGGCGCATCCAGGTAAGTGCCCGTATTGGCCACGAGTTCAATTTTGCCAATGTGGAAGGAGGTGTCGGGGGCGTAGAACTGTTTGGAGGCTTCGCGGGTGAGGTAGTCGCAAATGATGGGGGCGGGAATGCCTTTGTAGGTGACCATGCCGTCTTCAACGGTGTGGCTGAGGTCGATGAGTTGGGTCATAGCAATAGCATTATGCCTACAAAAATTGAGTTGGCGAAGGAACAAGAATTGAGTCATGCCGTAGGAGCAGGTATCCCACGCACTCAGGGGTCTAGGGTTCCCCCAAGGACTTTGAAGGGTCTGGAACACAGACCCCTACGGTGGATTCGGATCTGAGAGAATTCTTGTCCCTAAACCCCTTTGAGATTACTCCAGGGAAAGGCCAGAATTCCAGGTGTTTTGGGGCAGGAGCGTGCGATCGCTCGGCAAAGCAGCCACCGGCTCCGTCAACAAAAATTCCCCGACTTCAATTTTTTGTTTGAGGGCGATCGCCACCTCCCCCGCCAAATAGGCACTGGCCAGCGGCGCCACCCGCACAACACGCCCATCGATCTTGATTTTCCCGGCTTTCAACTGGGCATAGCTGACCAAACCAAACGTCGGCCGCACCCGCCGAGGAATCGAAAAATCCATCACCGGTGCAACTAAGTCCTCGTCACGCACCGCACATTTTTCTAAAACCGCCTCATCCAAGACCGGCAGCGGCACCCCAATGCCCAACATCAGCGACGGTCCATAGCCACGAAAATAACAGCCCCGCACCCAACGCGCGTCCATCTGTTTTGCATCACCAACTAACGCCAGCGTCGCCGCCGGACCAATGGGCGTCCCATTGGGCAAACGCTTTTGCAGCGGAAAATGCTGCGTCCCCTCCCAGGTGACATACCCTTCCGCTCCCCCCAGCCAAATGCGCGAACCAATGCCCACCAGGCGCAGGTCCGGGTCATTCAACAGCGGTGACAGCGCCCCCGGATTGGAATAGACCGCATTGCCCAAGCCCGGCTGCAACGGCCCCAGATAGGTATAGAGCGGACGATTCCCCCCATTCACCCCAACAATAAAATTCTGGTAGAGATTACGGGGATTAAACAGATAGAACTGATTGATCGTCTCTTTACTAATCGTTGTTTCAAAGGCCGTACGGGGATAGCAGTCCGTCCCTTGGCCCACCGCCCGCAGCGAGACGGACTTACCTGCCACCAAATCCGCAATCACATGACCACCGCCCCGCTCGACCTCCGGCTCATCGCTCATTTGCGCCGCCCCGAGGTAGAGATCAACCGCACCAAAACCGGAATAGGCCAACACCTCATCGAGCCAACATTGGCGAATCTTGATGGGTGGGTCGGTATGGCCCAAATTGATAATCGCGCCCGAGGATTCCATGGGCTCAAAGGTCCCCGTGGTGATCACATCGACTTGCTTGGCCGCCTGGCTGACCCCCAGCTCTGCGATACGCGCCTTGGCCTCACCGATCGTCCAAACCGTGGCCTTGCCCGCAGCAATTTTGTCATTGATGTCGGCGATCGTCCGCATAGCCCAGGCAATCCGGAATTGCCAACGAAGAGATAAAAATAGCGTGCCGCCCCAAGGAACAGCACGCTCACTTCATAAACAAGTTTTCAAAAACGAGACTTTTTACGAGCCACAGTTAGGTTACGAAATGTAAACTAAGCTGTACCGAAGCCAAGCTTTGTCGAAGGGTTTAGCGGAAGCCAATGGCTGCCTGCCAAACAAACGCCAACAGCAAGAAGAAGACGGGGATCACCGGCAGAACGTCTACCAGGGGACCAAACATCCGATAGGCTTCGGGGAGTTGTGCTAAAAGAACGACTGCATCCATTAAATGAGCTTCCTTTTCAAATGATGTAGGACGATTGCGGTTCTTAAAATATTACCATTGGTGCGGAAGGACGTAACTCGCATCCATTATTCCTTGCTGCTAGCCAACTCCAGGCTGAACCATTTGGCGTCGAGCGATCGCAATGTTCCCCGCTCCTGGAGCACAACCAACGAATAGTCAATGGCTTCCATCAGCGCCAAATTATCATCCGAAACCGCAATGCCGTAGTCCTCCCGCGTGAGGCGATCGCCCACCACCTCAAAGGCCGGATTGCGCGACACCAGATACTGCACCTCAGGGTAGTCGCGCACGACCCCCTTAATCTCCCCCTCCGCCAGGGCTTCCACCGCCTCATCAAAGGATTCATAGCCCTTCACCTTCACCGGCTGGGACAGCAGATAGGACTCTGCGGTCGTATCGGCAACCACACCGATTTCTTCACCGCGTAAATCGTCCAAGCCTCCCACGGTGCCTGCAATTTCCTTCGCCGTCATCGATGAGATGAAATTGGCCACAATGAAAAAGCTGATCCCCATCCAAACACTGGTGATGATGCGGGCGGGGAGCCGCAGAGGCGTCACATCACCGTAGCCAAATGTCCCCAGCGTGACGATCGCGAACCAAAAGCCCTGGCCAATGCCCGCAACGGGAGACCGGGGGAAGCCCTCATTATGGCGATGTTCCAACGCCCAAACCAAGCACCCAACCATGGCGCTGCTGCCGAGAACGAGAAGGACGGCTCGCATAGAACTCCAATTCCTCAGGAATCCCAGAAAACTATTGAATCCCGACTGCTGGTCTCGGTTGACCATGAGCTGGAGGCCCGATTGATAGTAGGGATAGGAGAAGCGCAGATCCCCCTTCAGACGCTCGGATGTAATCGAGAGACCAGAAATGGCTGCATCCACCTGACCACTTTGCACGGCCTGGAGCAGCTCGGGCACGGACTTATAGGCAACAAACTGGGTCTGGAGCCCCTGCTTCTCCGCAATCGCATTCCAGAGATCAATGCTGTAACCATAGGCGCGCGTATTGTCGTCTTCCGGCAAAAAGACAAAGGGCTGAAATTCTTTGATCCCCACCGTCAACACCTGGCCAGCCCCAGTCTCGTCATTGGCATTGGCACTGGCTTTGAGATTGGCTTTGGCACTGGCATTACTCAAAGCCTCAGAGCCAAGCGCTTGCGAGGATTCGCCCTGCGCTAATTCGACAGAAGTCGTCTGCGCCTCCGCGAGCGCCTCCGCCTGAATCACTTTGGCGATCGTCACGCCATCGGCTGGTGCAGCAACGGCCAGAATGATCACCGGGATCGACCATCTGATGGCTCTGGCAGGAGAACGCCGTAGCGGTTGTAACAACGGGCTTGACAAAATGCCGTGAACAGACGCACGCAAACGAGGAGTAGAGCACAGCATAGAAGCTAAGACGGAGAAAATAAAATATCTGTTTATGGTTTCCAGACCCGCAATTTTGCAGCCGGAAGATTTACCGAAATGCAGGCTAGATGAGATTCTCGGACTGAAGCTGCTGCAGGATTTTGTCTAGGGCGATCGCAGCACCATTGACATAGACCGGGACATGGAATGACGATGCGATGCGGGTCGATTCAAATTGTGAAACGGGATGAGATGCCCTGGTGATTGTTGGCTGAAGCTGGCGCAAAACAGCGGCCACCGCTTCCTGATTATCACGTACAAATGTAATCCTTCTCTGTAACTTAATACTCTCTTCTTGAACACGAAGATACTGGCGATCGTAGCGACGGCGAAAGGCAAAGGCTACCAAAGGCACCTCCACCGCTTCGCATTCCTGAACCAGGTTATAGCCTGCGGCCCCCACCACCACCTGAGCCAGGGAGAGACAGTCTAGGGCAGGCCAGTGGCTAAGCCATAATGCCTTGGGACACCCCGGAGGACAGGTGGGAGCCAGACAGCGAATGGCCCCCTTAGGCAATGCACCCTCAGGCAATCCCCCCTCAGACCATAGGGAGGACTGAGCCAGGTGAGTTGCCAGGGTGGCGGTCAAGTCTCCAAAGTGATGTTGTTCGTCGGCATTGCCGGTGGCACAGACCAAAACGAGGGGAGCATTGGGGAGACTGAGTTGCGCTCGAATGTCCTCAGGATGGGGGAGTTCAGCCGCATTGCGAATCCGCCAGGGAGGCGTGCGCTGGAGGGAGGTCGCTGGGGTGAGGGAGGTGGCTTCGCGATCGCCCGGCACCAGAACCAAACCGTAGTGGCGATCGACAAAGGTATTCAATTGCTTGGCGCGCACGTAATCGGGATTGAGATCGCGATGGATTAAAACACAGCGTTGCCGATGGCGGGGGGTGGCCGCCAGCGCTGCCTCCAGCAGGGGAGCCAGTTCTCCCCCCAAGCCCCGGGGAAAGGTATCAATAATCCAGGCTCCCCAGTCTCGCTCGCGGAAAATCGCTTGGACCCAAGCGCGAGTCGAGTTCAGCTCCGTCCCCCCTCGACGCAACGTCAGCTTGGGTTCGTCCCAATGGACCTGATCGACGTAGGGACTATTGACCAACAAATGAACGGGCCGTTGTCGAGCCGCAAGCCGAGCCAGCGCCAGTCCTCGGGTTAGGTGTCCCCAGCCGCCACCCAGGGCATAGATCAGCCAGGGTTTGGGGTCCAATTAGCTTGCTCCCATATCCATCTCATAATCATTGTCGAATTCCTCTTCAAAGCTTGCGGCGTCCGCTTCGGTAAAGTCCATGCGTCCGGCGTCGCGATTGTAGTAATAGCGATCGCGCTCCGCATAATAGTCCGAGCCCCAATGTCCAACGGTGTAGTCACCGTAGTGCTCGTAGTAGAAATAATCCGCCTCGTAGGGATCGTAATCGTGGCTATTGTTTTGACGACAGTAGGGACAGCCCGTGGGGGTGAGACGCCCGCAGCGACGCTTAAACAGAAAACCCACCTGGCGATCGCAGCCCGTTTTAGCATTCTCCTCGGCTTTCTCGCTTGAACGCTCTGAAGGAGCACCCGCTGCCCCAGCCTCGTCACGGGGGAAAGCCTTAGGCGTCTTCGATTTCGCCATTGAGCCCGCCATCACACGGTTATCCTCGGCCCCAGCAGCACCAGCCACAGCAGCCCCAGCCCCAGCAGCACCAGCCCGATCGCCCACAGCAGCGTCCTTTCCAGGCGAAGCGTCTGCCAGTTCCGGCAAGGCATCCAGCCGGGGGTCTAGGAGCTTGGTTTGCTTGACCGAAAAGGCGTTGGCTGGGTTGGGGTCAGCTTCTGGCGCATCGTTGGCCGTGATCATATCGTCATCCTCGTCCAAGTCCGGGTCGAGGAGCTTGGTCGGCCGGGTCGAGAATTCGTCGGAACTCGGTTGCGGAGGCAGCGGTATCTCTGGGGTAGCGCTAGACGGGGCGGGTGAAGCGTCGGATGGCTCAGTCTCGGATGGCTCAGTCTCGGCGGGCTCAGTCTCGACGGGCGCAGCAGTTGCCTGGGCGACTGCTGAAACCTGCACCGTCATGGGTGTTTGCCCCAACTGGAAGCGATCGCCATTGTTCAGACTCTGTTTCTGAATCGCGTTGGCCACACCAGCGGGCGATCGCAACACATCAGCCATACTCTGGGACGGATCCTTAGGGGTAATGGCAATGAGTTGCCCCTTTTCTTCCATCAGGATGGCGTGGAAGGGCTTGAGGGTGTCGTCGGCAATGGCGATCCGACTCACGCTGCGCTGTCCCAGTTTCTCTGGCAACTGTTCAAAGTCAGCACCGATGGCAACGGGAGGCGTCAGCACCGGCTTACGCACCGCACCGGAACAAGCATCTTTCCAAACCAGACGAATTTTCATGCCCTGTCCCTGCTTGGCTTGACCACTCATGCCCCAATCCTCCCACCATTGCGCTTACGCTTCTTAGACTTTTTAGGCGGTTTTGATTTCTGAGACAGTTGCTGAGCCAAGTTTAGGACTTGATAGGCGCTTAACAGCAGCTTGATGAGGCTGTCTCTAACCATGCTCGCCGTTGCATCGGGGGGGAGTAGTAAGGTAATCGCCAATCCCTTAGGCGTCACACGACAGCGCTTGAGCCTCACACCAGGCAGCATTTGTACCGCCTTTTCTGCGTCGTTGCGCAGCACGTCCAAAGCACCATAGCGTTTGCGCGGGCAGAACAGTTGTAAATCCAAGGTGGTTCCCTTGGACTTGGTCTTGGACTTGTACTTACGCTTACCGCTGGCGCTGCGCTTGTAGCCAGAGGCATGCTGAAACATTTCCATCAACGCCAGGGAAAAGCGAGTGCCATCGGCAAAACCGCCCTGAACCTTAAACCAATCGTGTTGATAGGAGTCCAGGGTCCACCCCGAGCGCTTGGGATGGGGTTGAGAGTTCGTTTTGTTCTCGGCAGCAAGGGCACTGCGGAATCCGACATCGAGCTGAACCAACTGCTCCGGGGTCATATCCCGAGCCAGCAGGTTGGTAATCTCCTGGGCAAACTGGTAGCGCTCATCGGGGAGGTCCAGCCCGACATACTTTGCCCGCTGGATAGAGACCCAGATAACCGCCCCCAGCAAACCCACGAGGGCAATGAGTCCTACGTAAAAGAGAAAAAGACTGGCTAGGAATGCAACGACGATCGCCCCCACAATCAACCCGAGCCTTAGGGTGCCGTAGTGCTTGAGCTGATGCTCGGCATCCTTATCCATCACAGCGAGTTCATTCAGATCGTCCAACAGCTCACTCACTGGGGCGATCGCGCTATAGCTCTGATTCTTTTTCAGTGACTTGAGATCAATAGCCATGATTAAGAGCGATTATTAAGAAGGCATGATTGGACGCAGGGGATTAAGGGAATATCAGGCATCGTCTCGCCAAATATTCAAGGCGATATTCCAAGCAAGGTCGCGCGAGACAAGGTCACGCAAGACTTAACCAAGGTCACGCAAGACTGGACGAAGAACGCCGAGATCATTGAGGACAAACGCCCAAGGTATCTTTTACAACAACACCTTTGTGACAACAATAGGGTACCCACAATTATTCTCCGCACAAAATTTTCCCATGGCCCCGTCCCTTGCCTACATTTCCTTTGATGTTGTTCCAGCTCCCAAGGGGGCCGCGGTCCACATTGAGGCCTTTGTGCGGGCGATCGCCCAACGGTTCGGGAGCATTCAACTCGTCACCGTGTCGCCGGATGCGGATTGCCACGCGATGGGCGATCGCTGGCCCGGTGTCCACCACCTTCAGCTCCCAGCTCGGGGCAAAACGTTGCTAGAACGGGTGCTGTACTTTCGCCGGCAGCTTCAGGCTTGGCTGGCCCAAGACGCCCCCTCCTTTGACATCATTCACTTTCGCTCAATTTATGAGGGGTTTCCGCTGGTGCAGGCCTCCCCGCCCCAAACCCAGTTTATTTTTGAAGTCAACGGTCTCCCTTCCATCGAACTCAAATATCGCTACCCCAAAGTGGCCGACGACTGGGAACTGATGATTAAGCTGCGATCGCAAGAGCAATACTGCCTCGAAGCCGCCCACCAAATCCTCACGCCCAGTCCCGTCACCGCCCGCCATCTCCAACAGCGCGGCATTCCTGCCAGCAAAATCCAGGTGATCCCCAACGGCGTCCACCTCGATCGTTTCACCTACCAAGCCCCACGCCTCGACCCCAATCTCGATCCCCTCAACCTGCTCTACTGCGGTACGCTATCGCCCTGGCAGGGGGTTGGCCAAGCGGTGGATGCCTTACATCTATACCGTCGGGACTATCCGGCAACATTGACCATCATTGGCCCTGGCAAACCCTCGCAAATCAAAACGCTAGAGAAATTAGCCGAGAAACTGGACATCAGCGAATCTCTCCAAATTCTCCCGCCTGTCTCCCAGACCGAACTCGTCCAACACCTGCACCGAGCCGACGCTATCTTGGCCCCGCTGATGCCGAACGATCGCAACTGTATCCAAGGCTGCTGCCCACTCAAGGTTCTTGAAGGCATGGCCTCCGGCACCCCGGTTATCACCAGTCGATTAGCCGTTGTGGAATCCCTGGGCGAACACGAGACTCAGTTTCTGACCGTGCGCCCCGGATCTGCCAAAAGCATTAAGGATGCCCTGGTGCGATTGCGAGCGGAGCCTCAGTTGCGATCGCGACTATCCACAGGAGGACGATCGCGCATTGAAACAGCCTTCACCTGGGAGCAGGCCGGGCGATCGCTGATCGCGGCCTACGAGCAACGGCTCACCTCACAGCCCTCGAACAGCGCATCCAAACCGTCCCAATCCAAACCATCCCACTCCAAACCATCCCAACCCGAACAGTCAAAAGCCCAGCGCGATCGCGCTGGGCTTTCACCATCCCATGCAGAGAATCAGACACACTGACTTAATTCCAGCCTTAATTCCACGATGCCCTAACAAGGCCCTAACAAGGAATTAGTGCTGATACGTACGGCCGCGATAGGTCAACATCGCCGATAGGTGCTCAAGAAACTCATTACTCCGGGCCATGTGAGCCCGCAGAGGACAACCGCGATAGCGACCAATCACGTCACCTTCGCTAAACTCAACCGGATGGGGCTCGTGCTCATAGGACACGCCACGGTAGCAAAGTTTCATAGCATCATTCTCCACTTAATAGTTAGGGAGTCCTGGGCAAAAACTCGCAGCTCGCCACTGACTCCATACAGAAACAACCGATTGGTGTCCTGTAGCTGAAACAGAACTGTATCTGTTGTTACTAAAAAGGTAATTAACTATTTTTTGGATGTCAAGAACGTAAAAAATATCATTCGATACAGTTTTAATTCTCAAAACCCTATCTAGACTCAGCGACGGTGACCCTTCAGCCCCTCCAGAGGTTGCGGAAACATGCATCATTTCTTTACAGAATCTGAGTCGTTCCACGCCAAACGATAGGCTGAAGACAGGAATGCAGAGTTCTGAAATCCTCGATTCTGAAAATTCCCAATCTCTCAGCTCTAAATTCTCATCAACTCATGATCGCCCAGCCCCATAAGAAAGCACGTCCGATTAAGCCCGGCGGTGTTTATCCCGCCAAGGACCTATGCAGTCAGTGTGGTCTGTGTGATACCTCCTATATTCACTACGTCAAAGATGCCTGCGCGTTCCTCAATCAGCAGTTTGATCAGCTAGAGGACCAATCCCACGGGCGATCGCGCGACCTCGACAACCCCGAAGAACTCTACTTCGGCGTCCACCAAACCATGATGGCCGCCCGCAAAAAGGAACCGATTCCCGGGGCCCAATGGACCGGCATCGTCAGTACCCTCGCCATCGAAATGCTCAACCGGGGACTGGTGGAAGGGGTCATTTGTGTTCAAAACACCGACGAAGACCGCTTTGGCCCCAAGCCCGTCATTGCTCGCACTCCGGAAGAAATCCTGGCCGCCCGGGTCAACAAACCCACGCTCTCGCCCAACCTGTCGGTCCTAGAGCAAGTCGAACAGTCCGGCATGAAGCGCCTTCTGGCCATCGGCGTGGGCTGCCAGATTCAGGCGCTGCGAGCCGTACAGGACAAAATTGGCCTCGAAAAGCTCTACGTTCTGGGCATGCCCTGCGTGGATAACGTCAAGCGTGATGGCCTGCAAAAGTTTCTCGAAACCACCAGCCGCTCCCCCGAGACCGTTGTCCACTACGAGTTCATGCAGGATTTTAATATCCACTTTCGCCATGAAGACGGTTCCGAGGAAAAGATCCCCTTCTTTGGCCTCAAAACAAACCAGCTGAAGGATGTCTTTGCGCCGTCCTGTCTGAGCTGCTTCGACTACACCAATGCCCTGGCTGACATTGTGGTCGGCTACATGGGTGCCCCCTTTGGCTGGCAGTGGATTGTGGTGCGCAACGAGACCGGCGCAGAAATGCTGGAGCTGTTGGATGGGTTAATCGACACCCAACCCGTGACGAGCCAAGGCGATCGCAAAGCCGCGGTCCAGCAGAGCATTCCGGCCTACGAAAAAGGCGTCACGCTCCCCATGTGGGCCGCGAAACTGATGGGGGTTGTGATCGAGAAAATTGGCCCCAAGGGTCTGGAGTACGGGCGCTTTTCCATCGACTCCCACTTCACCCGCAACTATCTACATGTCCGCCGCAATTATCCGAAAAAGCTGGAGGCCCATGTACCCGAATTTGCGAAGCGCATCGTCGCCCAGTATGACCTACCCGAGAATTAAGCCTCCGCTAACAGCCTGAACCCTCCGGACTTAGGTCTTGCTCCCCAGGAAAGATGAGGTAGAAGGACTAAACTACGGGCAATTTTTTTGAGTAACCCCTGGCGAGCCCTCAGCAAAGCCATCAGACGGTTGTGGGCACAGTTCAGCACAATGGGTCGCTGGCGGCATCGCAACTCACTCCCCCCTGCAAGTCCCTCCATTGACTGGGTATTGCAGGGGGAGTTGGCCATTGGTCCGGCCCCCAGATCCGACTTTTTGCCCCATCTCCTAGGACGCCGCATTCAGGTCATTCTGTCCCTATGTAGCGAGATGGAACGCCCACTGCCCAAGGAATTGAGCGATCGCTTTCGCTGTGTCCGCGCACCCCTCCCCGACAGCCACTACGCCCGAATTATGGAAGTGGAGGAATTGGCTGAGGCCGTGGACATTCTCCATTGGAACTTGCTCAAACGCCGTCCTGTCTACATCCATTGCCTAGCGGGGATCGAACGATCGCCCCTGGTTTGCGTGGCCTACCTTTGCCGCTATCGACAGATGGACTTACTAGAAGCTCTGAACTGGATGGCCCATGTCCACCCGCCCACTCGCCCCAAGAAAACGCAGATACAAGTTGTCCAGCACTATCTCAACCACGCCCCTCACTCTTTTAATTACGACCTACGTTTGTAGGCTACAATCACAAACTTTGAACAGAAACTTAAGAACACATTAAGCCTTCTATACATCCCTCAATCATCAGCTAATTTAAGTACACAAAGATACCTCCTAACTGCGTCTTTGCCCCTGCGGATTCTTGATCTTGCGGGGTTTTTTAATGCGTTACGGCGATCCCTTCAGCTCTAACCGCTACACGCATCACAGATAGCAGAGTACGTCGATACGTTGCTAAATATTTCCATTTATTTCTATTTATAGATTTTAATCTCTTTTCCAGTTGACTTCATCAGGAAAGGTAATCCAGTAAGAACATTCTGGCTCGACGTTGTTTCCCTGTGCTTCTATCTGATTCGCTTCATGAGTAACTAATGGGATCTCCCTCAGCATTTACACGGATTATTCAATCTCAAATCCCCTTGAAGTCATACCTCTATGCGTAATGCAACGCATAATGAATCCATCCTCAATCATCCCGTCGACTCTTGTTTGCATTTCTGTCTTTCTCCGATTTGTCTTCTTTTCCGTCTTTTTTGACTGGATTTTCCTTTCCGAGTCTGCATTCCTCGAAATCGTATCTCTCAAACCATTGCTCCTCGCCCCGTCACTCGCCCCGTTACTCGCCCCGTGAATGGCGGGGTCTGGGTTTACTGCTGGTCATCTTGCTTGTTCTCGGCTGGCTGGGCTCTCCCGTCAGCGCCGCTCAAGCTGCCACGCTCTCGGAAGTTGCGATCGCAGAGAACCCAGCCCTGGGTGAGACTGTCATTCAGCCCGTGTCTTCCTCAGTGACCCTCCCACTGACCCCCTCAGCCCCCCTCGCCCCCCACTACAAACTGCGCAAACGTCCCAGCGCCGACGGCATTGGCAAGACCTACATGGGCCGGGAAATCGCTCAAGTCATGGGTCATCGGGCCGCCATGTGGCTGGAGCGACCCAGCCGACTTCTGGAAGAGCGCCCCGATTTGCTGGTTCAACTGCTCAATCTGCCCAGTGATGCGATCGTTGCGGATATTGGTGCCGGAACCGGGATTTTTAGCGTGCGCATGGCCAGGAAGGTCCCCGAGGGAAAGGTGCTGGCGGTGGACCTTCAGCCCGAAATGCTCGATATTCTAGATTTTTTTAAGGAAGAGGAAAATCTAGAAAATATTGAGACCATCCAGGCCACAGAGACCGATCCAAGGCTGCCCGATGACACGGTGGACCTGGCGCTGGTCGTGGATGCGTACCACGAATTTGAGTTTCCCCGTGAAGTGATGGAAGGGGTGGTGCGATCGCTCAAACCCAGCGGTCAAGTGGTTTTGGCCGAATATCGTGGTGAAAATCCTTTGATCGCGATTAAACCCCACCACAAAATGACGCAACGTCAGGTTCGCAAGGAAATGAAGGCCGTGGGATTAGTCTGGGATAAAACCGATAAATCCTTACCCCAACAACATTTGATTTTCTTTCGAAAAAAGGGGGAATCGTAGATTTATCGGCAAATAGGGACTTGAAAAAACTTTAGATTTGCTGCTAATGTCGTTGAATTTCGAGGCGAATTTCGCTCGAAGTCCTATCCATCCCAGAAGTTATCTCAAAGTTGGGCCCTGCCCAAATGCTAGTCCCGAGCTTGCCGACATTCGTTGGTTCGTTGGGTAGATGCCACCGATGACGGGTATGTAGACTGGTCTCGGCTATCTCTATCCCCAACGCGCATCGATTATCTTGCCGAGATCCTTAAGAGGAAACTACTGTGAGTCCAGACACCCTCATTTCGCAGACGACCGATTCGGTTAGCGCACAGTCTAACAGTGCCGAGCCGGAAACTGCGACCACCCCTTCCAGCGCCATGGGCATTGAACAACAGCCAACTTCTAACACCGACCCCTTTGATACCGATGAGTTTGATCAGGGCGTCATGCAGACCTACGGTCGCTTTCCCATTGCCTTGGAACGAGGACACGGCTGCCGCGTGTGGGACACCGATGGACGCGCTTATTTAGATTTTGTTGCGGGCATTGCCACCTGTACTCTCGGCCACTCCCATCCGTCCATTGTGGAAGCGGTGACGGACCAGATCCAGCGTCTCCAACACGTCTCGAATCTGTATTACATTCCTCTCCAAGGTGAATTGGCCAACTGGCTGACGGCCAATTCCTGTGCGGACAGCGCCTTCTTCTGTAACTCCGGCGCAGAAGCCAATGAAAGTGCCATTAAGCTGGCTCGCAAGTACGGCCACACCCGTTTGGGTATTGAAGAAGAGCCCATCATCATCACAGCCAAGTCTAGTTTCCATGGCCGTACGCTGGCGACGGTGACGGCAACCGGGCAGCCCAAGTATCACAAGGGCTTTACGCCCATGGTGCGCGGCTTCCACTACGTGGAATACAACAACACAGCATCGCTGGAAGCGGCGATCGCCGAACTCAATGCCCATGGCCCCCGCGTTGCGGCGGTGATGCTGGAACCCCTCCAGGGTGAGGGCGGTGTCAATCCAGGCAATCTTGAGTATTTCAAGGCGGTTCGCGAGATTTGCGATCGCGAGAACATCCTGCTGATGCTGGACGAAGTCCAGGTGGGCATGGGCCGCACCGGCAAGCTCTGGGGCTACGAGAACCTGGGTATCGAACCCGATGTGTTCATGTTGGCCAAGGGTTTGGGGGGCGGTATTCCCATCGGTGCCATGCTTTGCAAGGCCTCTGCGGATGTCTTCGACAAGGGCGACCACGCGAGCACGTTCGGTGGTAATCCCTTTGTCTGCCGGGTGGGCATGACCATCGCCAAGTTCATTGAGCAGGGTGATTTGCTGGCCAACGTCCAGGCGCGGGGTGAGCAACTGCGGGCGGGCTTGAATGCGATCGCCGCCAAGTATCCCGAACATCTCGTCGGCGCTCGTGGCTGGGGTCTGATCAACGGCCTTGTGCTGCGCGATGATGAAGCGAAGGCCCCCATCGATGTAGTGAAAGCAGCATTGGACGAAGGTCTGTTGCTGGTTCCCGCAGGCACAAGGGTGGTCCGCTACGTGCCGCCGTTGATTGTGTCTGAGAAGGAAATCGACGAAGCACTAACCGTCACCGAACAGGTTCTAGCCAAAATCTTTGGCGGTTAATCCCGATGTAGCGGTTAACACTGTCCTAGAACTGACGATGCCTAGAACTGACGACGCTTAGAACTGGCGATACCTAGAACTGACGATGCATCCTGAGTCTTGATCCCCAAGTCTTGATCAAAGACGCATTGCCTCAGGCATCTGGCCCTCACCCCAACCCCTCTTCCCAGCTCGGGAGAGGGGCTTTTTGACGACCCTTGCATCACCCTTGTTTTAGGATTGATCTCATCTGTTTCTCCTGCCGCCCTTACCACCGTGTCCGAGTCCCCAATCCCCGATGCCAAAACTGGCAACACAGCCCAGCCCGCACACCGCATCACGGCCTTACTCCATCCCTTTCAAAAATTTGGCGTCAACCTGGGCCTCACCCGCATCCAAACCCTACTGGCAGCCCTAGGCAATCCCCATCAGCAGGTCCCTGTGATCCATGTGGCAGGCAGTAATGGCAAGGGCTCCGTATGCGCTTATCTCACATCTGTACTGAGCCACGCCGGTTATCGCGTGGGTCGCTACACCTCGCCCCATTTGGTGAACTGGACCGAGCGGATTTGCTTGAGCGAGGGGGGCAAACTTCAGCAGATTGCTTGGGCAGACCTGGAAACGGCTTTGGCACAAACCATCGCAGCGGTTGACCCCCATCAGCCCAAACCCACCCTGTTTGAGATCGTCACCGCAGCGGCTTGGCTGTACTTTGCTCAGCAACAGGTTGATGTGGCCGTGGTGGAAGTGGGATTGGGGGGACGGTTGGACGCCACGAACGTCTGCGATCGCCCCCTAGCCAGCATCATCACCGCCATCAGCAAAGAGCACTGGCAAGTCCTGGGCGAAACCTTGGGCGAAATTGCGGGGGAAAAGGCGGGGGTTTTGAAGACGGAGTGTCCAGCTATCATTGGACCTCTGCCGAGGGAAGCCCAGGTCGTCGTTCAAACTAAGGCCGAGAGCCTAGAATGTCCCGTTACTTGGGTTGAGCCAGCGGAGGCCTTCTCCCTCCGGCCCCCTCTCCCGACGTCGGGAGAAGGGCTCGGGATGAGGGCAGCCCAAGCCAACGGCATCACCTATCCCCTAGCCCTCGCCGGTCCCATCCAACTCACCAATTCAGCGATCGCCATCGCCACGCTCCAATCCTTGCGCCAGCAGGGCTGGAACATCTCCGACACCGCCATCACCCAGGGCATGGCCGCCACACGCTGGCCCGGTCGTATGGAATGGCAGACCTGGAGCGGCACTCCAATCCTCACCGACGGAGCCCACAACCCCGCCGCCGCCATTGCCCTGCGCGACTATGTCGATACCCTCGAAGCAGTTCAGGCTGGAAAGCCCGTCACCTGGGTCATGGGCATGCTCAGCACCAAGGAACATGAAGCCGTATTTCGGGCCTTGCTGCGGCCAGGCGATCGCCTCTACACCGCCCCCGTGCCAAACCACAGCAGCGCAGCCCCCCAAGACCTCATCGCGATCGCCAACCAAATCTGCCCCGAGCTATTCGATGCAAAAGCAACTGATGATGTTTTCGACGCCCTAAAGATGGCGACACAACTCAACGCCACCATCGTCTTCTGTGGTTCGCTCTACCTGCTGGGTCATGTCCTGGAACAGCAGACTTAGAGAAGTGGAGACAAACCGTCCACCGAAACGCTAGAACCCGTCCCCGAGAATGCAGGAACAGCCTGTAAACGCAGGAACAGCCCGTAAAAAGCAACTCACCAAAAATAAGCAAAAAAAGAGCGGAACCCCAATTGTCGCAGGGGCTCCGCAGGCGATACCAAAGGTTGACTACCACATCATCCATGACTAAATCGTCGCTGGTTCGCTTGAGATGCATCATGGCAGAGGTGGCCCAAACTGCGCTAGAGGGCAGCAAAGAAACGCAAACTTTTCGAAGTCAGCATTCGAAATACGTAACGATCCCGGATCATTGCTTTACTTTTCTTTGTGATAGCGCCCGATTACTTGCCTTTCGATAGGCTTTTGGTTCGTAGCGGTTCTGGGAAGCTCGGTTCTGGGAAGCTCGGTTCTGGGCACACGCCCGTAAAGTCTTTTGAGCCCAGGGCTTTCCGCCAAAAACACCGTGCTAGGCTCGTTAAAAGACTCTTCTGTATGGCATGGCTCAGGATCCGCTTCAGTCCATTGTCCCGATTCCCGATATTGCACCGGAACAGTTCAAGGGTCATCATCTGGCCTACAAATTTCGCCATGAAATAGAACAGCGGCAGGCCTTTGAAGACTACTGCCGCTGGTATGAGGCGATCGCGGAACAGAACCGTCAGGAGCTAGAACAGATGCGCAGCGAGTTTGACCTGTTCAAGTGGTTCTGCCGTCGATAGCGCAATGACTGCTGGTCTGATCTCAGCTAACCCACCGCTTCCAACTCATCCTCACGCATGTGGGTATAGAACTTCTTATCCACATCGAACTTGACGTATACGGGGAAGTTGGCGCTGACGGGGCGACCCTCCCACTCCGTTACGACCTTGATAATTTCGCCTTCGTAGCCTTGAATGTTCACCGGCTCATTCTTTTTCTTTGGGAAGTGAAATACGGTGACGTCATTTTTGACTCGGACGCGATCGCCAACTTGCATAGGTTACTTCCTCTCAACAGAACCTGAGTTCATATTCAACAGCTATCCAGTGTCTGCATTGCCTCAGAACAAATAACCCCAGGACGCATTGCCCCAAAGCCCCCAAAGCAACCCCACAGCACTGAAACAAATAGCCCAGGCTGTTGAAGCCCAGGCTACGAATTTTCATTATTGTAACGTCTGTAGGGCCTGTAACGTCCGTAAGGGTTCTGTTTTGAAATGGAATGCTGGCTGGGCTCTGGGGCCCGAAGGCGATCGCCAGACCCCAAAGCACCAGAATCACCCCCAAGCATCGCCCTCAAGCATCACTCTCCTTTCAGGCGACACCGCACCACAGCGGAGCTACAGCGCATCACCCCGAGGCAAGACCTCCTCAGGCGTTACCCCTTCGTCAGCGGGCAATTCCCCTGGGTCAGCCTCCAAACCATCGGGGTCCGATGCTGCACCATCAGTTGCGCCATCATCCAAGCGGGCTCCCTCTTCTTCTATCCCCTCACCGTCCGCCGAAGGAATCGGCGTGGGTTCAGGCAGGGGTTCACCAGGGATTGGCTCCCCTCCCGGTACAGGATCGGGGTTGAGCCGCTTGAAGGCCACGTAACCAATGACACTGCCCAGACCCAGGATCAATAGCAAGGCCAGTAGAGTCTTGAAGAAACCGGCCAAACGGCTGGGCGGCTTGGCCACGGGTTCCGGCTCGGGCACACTGCTCAGGAGTGCTTCCGACGCCTCTGTCAGGGATTCGGCAGGGGTCGAAACAGGTGTAATCGCTTCGGAGTCGAGCACCACCGAGTAATCCGGCGAGACACGACAGCGGCTTACCACCACTGAAACGTTGTCATGACCGTTGCGCTCGTTGGCCAGATCCACCCATTCCTGGGCGGCTTGCTCCAGACTCACCTGACCACTGAGGGTTTGGGCCACGGAATCAGACCAGGCCTTTTCCACCTGACCGTTGTCGCTCAGACCATCGGAACAAAGCAGCAACAGACCATCTTCATCCAACACCAGGCGCTGCACCGTCACCTGCAAATGCTGTCCCTCACGAATGCCCAGGGCCTGGGTGAGGGAGCCTGCGTCCTGTCGCTGGAGCGCACTGCGATAGAAATCTCGGCCCAGGCGCACTTCGCGGCAGGCCACATCGTTATCGACGGTGAGGGCTTGGCAATAACGCTGGGTCATCCAGTAGGCACGACTGTCACCCACATTGACCAGGTAGACCTCATGGGCAAAGGGACCCGTGGGCTTGAGCGGCTGCTGCACATGAATCGCCATCACGAGCGTCGTGCCCATGCGCTGGCGAATTTCTCGCTCTTGGGAGTCGTTTTGGGCACTGATCAAATTATTGACCACCCGCACACTGGCGGAGATCTGCTCCATCACCACCTGGGGCGACAGGGGCTCTTTACTGGCAGCAAACTCGCCGAAGAGCGCCTGGATTTGTAGCTTGAGCGATCGCACCGCCATCTGGCTAGCCACCTCACCGCCATCATGGCCACCAATGCCGTCACAGACGATCGCCACATGGGGAATCAGCAGACTGTCCGGCGAGACGCCCCGATTCTTGAGGTCCGTGGGCAAGGGGTAGCAGGAATCTTCATTTTGGCGATGTTCCGGCCCAGGGTCCGTTTGGCCCGCTGTTTGCATGCGCAGGGCAAACTGGGCGGACTGACGCAGCAACAGCTTATTAAAGGCTTCCAAAACGGTGTGAACATCGGCATCGACATCCCGCAGTTGCTCACCAATCGCTTTGAGATCGCCACGGATGCTCTCATCCGCTTTCTCAGCCCAGGTCAGCCAGCGATCGCCCAGGTCCGTGAGCGTCGGCAACGCCACCTGCTCGGTATAGCGATTTTTGCCCACCCCTGCACCCAGGGGTTTGTCTTTGCCCATAGCGGCATAGAGTTCGCGCAGGCGCACCCGCCAGCCCTCCACCCGCAGATTCTCTTCAATTAGCAGACTCACCGCCACGCCCAACTGCTCCAGCGGCTCCCACAGCTCCAGAATCTGCCCGAACCAATACATCTGCCGCAGCGTTGTGGCCTGGGATAGTTGCTCTACAAACGCAGGCTGCAAACTGCCCGCGCCTTCGAGGGGCACATTCTCAAACAGAACCACGGGTGAGCTGTAATCATCCAACGGACAAACGTCATACACCACCGGCAAATGCAGACGCTCGGGATAGAGATAGAGATAGGGCAACAGTTCCCGATCAATCTCCTGGGGAACCTCAATGGGCATCTCTGGCTGGGTATCCAGCCAAACCTGCGGCGCAATTACTTTGTAGCGACCTGCGACTTCAGTGCCCGGTGTCAGGTCAAGTGCGGCATCGCCTAAGGCCCAGAGATACGGATTAATTACGGGTTCAACGCCGGTCATGGCCTCAGATGCCTTAGATAGAGAATGAAACAGGGGGATGGAAAACAAGTCGTGCCCCATGTGTCGGCACTATACTGATAGCAGTTGGCGCTGGCAAGCGATCGCGTTACGAATTGTTGCCGCAAGTCCCCACACCATCGAGTGTTTGAGCCAGTTTTAGGCCGGTTCTGAGTGGCTTGCCAAGCTCGCCAAATTCCATCCGAAATGGGGGTGGCTTCCGGTGTAGATCCAGGTATTGTCCACACCTGAATATCCTGGCCCATTCATACCTGGCCCATGCCCCAAGACGGACTCTCGCACATGTGCAGAACTGCGTCCAGAACAAAACGCATCCAGAGCGTCTCCCGGTGCGCATCCCAGAGTGCGTGTGAAGCAGGGTGGGGGCATCGGCATCGGAACACAGGTGTCAAGACATTCGACTCGGAGCTGCGTAGAACATGAATCCAGCTTATGTATGGGCGATCGCCGGTCTCGTTCTCTGTCTGATGGAGATCTTCATCCCATCGGCCTTTGTGGAGTCAGCCCTAGGGCTCAGCGCCTTTGCCGTGGCTCTCGTGGCCTGGTTTATCCCGGTCATTTGGGTGCAGGTGGTGCTCTGGCTCCTGCTGTCCGTGGTCCTCATGGTTTGGTTCCAGGGGTTAGCCCGAGGACGACGACGCATCGAATACGAGCTGGACGATTGCAACGCCAAAACCGTCACAGCCATTCCCCAAGGGAAAACGGGGCGGGTGATGTATGAAGGGGCACTGTGGCCTGCCCGCGCGGTGGACCCCGATGAAGCCATTGGTGCGGATCAAACCGTTCAAGTCGTGCGGCAAAAGGGCAATCTACTGATTGTTATGCCAGACGAGGTGTTGCTCTAGTCACCTGCGCGATCGCAAGGGGTACGCGGCCATGTTTTTGGGCTGTGTTTTCTTGAGCTTCGTTTTTTTCGTTTTTTAGTTTTTTAAGGAGGCCCCAGTCCGGGGCGAATGATCATGGGCGAACTCGTTGGTGCTCTGATAGCCTTTGCCCTCGGTGGCAGCGTTCTAGCCAGCACAGTCAAAATCGTCAATCAGGGCGACCAGGCCCTGGTGGAAACCCTCGGCAAATACAACGGCAAGAAGCTTGATCCCGGTCTCAATTTCATGGTGCCGTTTATCGATCAAGTTGCCACCAAGGAAACCGTGCGGGAGCGGGTTCTCGATATTCCCCCCCAGAATTGCATCACGAAAGACAACGTTTCCATCACCGCTGATGCCGTGGTTTACTGGCGCATCACAGACCTCGCCAAGGCCCACTACAAAGTGCAAAATCTGCGCGATGCCATGGTGAACTTGGTCCTGACGCAGATCCGTGAGCAAATGGGCAACTTGGAGTTGGATGACACCTTCACCGCCCGCGCCTCAGTGAACGAGGTACTGTTGCGGGAGCTGGATATTGCCACTGATCCCTGGGGTGTCAAGGTCACCCGCGTAGAGCTGCGAGACATTGTCCCTTCTAAGGCTGTGCTCGATTCCATGGAGCTGCAAATGGCAGCGGAGCGCAAGAAGCGGGCCGCCATTTTGACCTCCGAGGGCGAGAAGGATTCAGCGGTGAATACGGCCCGAGGTGAGGCAGAAGCTCAGATCCTAGATGCCCAGGCTCGCCAAAAGGCCGTGGTCCTAGCGGCGGAGGCAGACAAAAAAGCGCTATTGCTCAAGGCCCAAGCGGAGCGTGAGCAGTCTATCCTCAAGGCCCAAGCAACGGCCCAGGCTCTTCAGATTGTCGGCGAAGCTCTACAAAACAATCCTGAGAGCGCGGAAAGCCTCAAGTTTTTGCTGGCCCAGCAGTATTTGGACATGGGCCAAAAGATTGGCGAGAGCGACAGCGCCAAGGTGATGTTTATGGATCCCAGCAATATTCCAGCCACGATTGAAGGCGTCAAGGCGATCGTTGGGGATATCTCCGAGGGAGGAGCCATCACGGATTCCTAAGCCAATGCCTAGGACCCAATGCCTAGGACCCAAATTCCTAGCATCCCCATCCAAGACCCCAATCCAAGACCCCCCATTAGAAACCTAGGATTACCGAGGAAAGTGTCACCATCGAGTCCATAGAGTACTCAAAAAATGTTGGTTAGTCGGTTGGCTGTTTGCTAAAGGAGAACGGTTGATACGTTTTTCTCTCAAATAGGGAACAGTACTTCTATCAGACGCGTCTACAATTTTGTGTTCCATGGCATGGCGCCTTTAGCGTTGGCTTTGCGGTGGCACAGCTCCTAGACGGGTCAGGCTTTTAATTTCCTAACAGCCTCAATTCTCTAACAGATTCTAGAGTCCGCCTGGCGGGCTCTTTTTTTGTCTAATTTTTCTCAAACACACTCAAAGACTATGCGCAGGCAACTGCCCTAGATAGGACTCCATATCATGGGTTTGAGGGCAGAGTGAGACCCCGACTGTGTCAAAGTCTTTGCCATTTTTAAAAAACGCGGCTAGAGTCATAGCCGTTTAGAGGCTTGAACCCAGTCACAAGCGATTTCGTTCAATAGTTCTTACCCCCAACCCGAGAATTCCCATGGCTCAACTTGCCCCCATGCAGCTCAATGACGGCACTATCATCTACATCGAAGCCAGTGCCGATTCGGTCTTAGCCGATACTCCCGCCGCAAGCGCTGCGCCCGAAGTAACCCGTGGTGACGGCGGCGGTGCAGCCAAAGGTTGGACAAGCTCTCACCAGGTGGCCCCTCGCTTGGCCGCGACCCAGCGCATGGATGTGATGGAGGGAACCATTCGTGCCTACACCCAGCACACACTCAGTGCCTTTCAACAAGTCGCCAATGCCAATATTGACAAGGTGACCCTGGAGTTTGGTGTCAAGATTAGCGGCGAGGCAGGTATTCCCTACATCACGAAGGGGAGTGCCGAGAGTAATCTCAAAATCACCGTGGAATGTTCCTTTCCCGAGTAGGGGACGACCTTCGAGACCCTTTCATTTAAGACCCTTTCATTTAAAGCCCTTGCCTTAAACGCTCCCAAAGGAAACGCCCCGAAAGCAAACGCCCCCTAAACAGTGATGAGCCGCCGAGATTATCGAGGGTCGGGAATACCGGCCCCTACGGGATTTCGTGATTCTTCGGGTCCTTGGCATTTATCGCAGAGGCCGTAGAACTCCAGCGTGTGATAGTAAACCTTAAAGTTGTGATCGTCGTTAAGCTGCTGTTCGAGGGCGTGAACCGGGCAGTGGTCTAGCGGTAGCGACTCACCACATTGCAAGCAGGTGATGTGATGACGGTCTTCTTTCATGGTGCTGTAGAGCGATTCGCCGCTGGCGAGGGTGCGCACCTGAATCACCCCTTCGAGTTTGAGCGCCTCTAGGGCACGGTAGACCGTGGCGAGGCCCATGCTCTGACCGCGATCGCGCAATTCTACAAATAAATCCTGGGCCGAAATCTCCCGTTCCAGCGACTTCATACACTGAAAAACACGTTCTTGATTGCGAGTGCGTCGAGCCGTTGCCATGGGCGAGAAATGTGCGGATGCAGAGGAACAAAAGGCTCACGCCTGCTTCCATGCTAGACCATGACTCGACGACAATGGGGCTAGCGTAAAACTCGACCAATGAACTTGAAGCGATCGCAATAGTCCCAGCAGGCGAGCAGTTGCTCGTAGGCCTGAATCAAAGGTTCGTAGCCATGGCGTGTTCCGAGGGTAGCCGTGTAGCCCCGTGCTCGGCGGGTCTGGGTCTGAAGACCGGTCTGAACGCCACTGTGGACAACGGCACGGCTAGAGTCGTGATTCTCCTTGGCTTCGGTGTAAAGCCAGTTGAGCGTGTTGCGCTCGCTACGGAGATTGCCCATGCGCCAGCCATCGAGAGGGTATCCCGGCAGGGTAATAATTTGGTCGCGGCGGCTCGCAGCTCCGGGAATCAGTAGCGGCGTCTCTAGCCAATCCAGCAGCAGGGTATCGATCGTGGCGGTGTGGCGACGAATGTCGGCCATGACGCGGCTATTAATCTTGTCGGGGATAGGAGAGACGTGAATTTGCCCGTCCTTATTGATAAAGCGATAGACGACATCCCCCACGGCTTCGTGGAAAAGGGGAATGAAATTGAGCGTGGCGAACTGGCACAGCAGCTCGATATGCTCGCTCTCGCTGGGAGGCTCGATGCCCAGCAACTCATCGGAGAGCGCATCGATGGGACGCTCACGCTGAGAACTCCCGACGGAATCACCGTGGGATGGAGGTTCTTGCGGTGGTGGGTTTTGGACCGCTGTGATGCAAGGAAGCAGCCCAGGTCCGTATGCGGCTCCCATGAGTGTCTTGGATCAGCGTGGGTTTGGTCAGGATTTTGGCCAGAATAACACGCGGTTGAGGTGCTGGACGGATGGAAATCAGTGGGGCGATCGCGGATGGGGCAGATGAGCGTTGCAGTCATTGACGGGTTGTGGAGTGAGATCATCCCCCCGACTTTTCGTTTGGGGCCCAGGTCTCATCAACGACGCCACTCAGCGAAGCCGTTAAGCAATACCGCTACGCCATCGTATTGCTGGCGCAACCATCCGGCCTAGGACGTCTCCTCATCCTCATAGAAGCGATAAAACAGATTCTCATCTTTGAAAGGGTGCTCATCGGTTACATGGTGGAAAATGCCCCGATCCACGAGCAATTGCCCCAGCCGCACCGCCGCTTCACGGGTCGCCTTTTGAGTTTTAACAATCCAAGTCACAGCGTCACTGCCGACAAAGCAATTGGGATAAACTGTCAGGCGAAACCGACGATCCGTGATGATGAGACCCTCTGGCCCTCGCATTTGCCCGACCAATTGCTCAACCTCGTCTTCGGTGACGGCTTTGGAGGTTTGCAAAATCGCAGAATAGTGGATGACATCGGCCAGAAGATTGTGAGGTGCCAGGGGCATGACGGGATGATGGGCCACATCGTCAGACACAACCTCCTCCGATGAAGACTCAACCGCCTTGGCGTTATCGATGGCTGGATCGACGACTGACTCGATGACTGGATTACCTAGGGGGGAGCGATCGCCCCCGGCAGACAAGCGCGATCGCAGCTCGGGGTTCCGTACATTCAAATCACGCTGGGGAAAGGGAATCTCAATCTGGTACCGGCGCAGATTCGCCTCAAGCAAATAGTACAGGTCACTTTTGAGATCAAACTGGTGCCGAGGGTCACGCAGCCACACCAGCAAATCAAAGTCGAGCGAACTGTCCCCAAAGCCCAAAAAACGCAGTCGGGGCTGGGGATAGCGCAAGACCTCAGGGTGGGCTTGGGCCGCTTCCATGACGGCAACATGGACCTGCTCGATGGGAGAACCATAGGCAACACCCAGGGGGATATGAAGCCGGGAGACAGGGTGACCATGGCTCCAGTTGACGACTTTGGTTTGCACCAGTTCTGCGTTGGGCACAATAATCGACACGCGATCGAGGGTACGAATCTCTGTACTGCGGGCCCCGACGCGCTCAACGGTTCCCATCAAGTCTCCTAAATTGATAAAGTCGCCGACCTGTACCGGACGTTCGATTAGAAGAATCCAGCCACTGAGAAAGTTATTGACGATATTTTGTAGGCCAAAGCCTAGACCAACCCCAAGGACACTGGCCAGGATGGCAAGGGCGCTGAGGTCAATGCCCCAGATCTGAAGCAGAATGAAGAGACCCAAGCCCGTCAGGCTAAACTGCATGATGGTTGCGATCGCATCTTGTACCCCTCGCTCTGGAATGGCCACCTGCAAAAACTGCGACTTCACCGTCGCCGTCACTCCGCGCACCACGAGCCAAAGGCCCAGCGTGAGCAAAATAAACCTGACAATATCCAAGAGAGAATAGGCTTGACCACTCGCTGTCAGAAGCTCACTGTTGAAAACACTGCCAAGAAAGCGAAAGAGTTGATAGCGTTGGGTTCTGGCCTGGGGAAAGAGTTCACAAACATAGAGCAGTAAAGCCAGCCAGACTAAAATCTCTAAGCAAAACAGTCCTGTTTTAAACAGTTGCTTTTGGTAGGACAAGCGACCGGAATGATGCGTCCACCGTCGCCATAACTGTCGTCGCTTCCAGCGAATGAAGCCATAGAGGGCGATCGCCCCCAAACTCCCCAGCAACAATTTCCAAATCAGCGTTCGATAATAACCGGGTTCCCATTCTAGCTGGGCCCGTTGTAGTGCCACCTGCAAAATATTGGCCCACTCTTCCGCCTGTTCACGGGAGGTCAGACCAACCATAAAGTCCCCCTCCGTCACCGTCAGTAGATGGCGGCTATTGACCCGAAGCGTTGTGAGTTCACCACTGGGCACCACGCGAACTCGAATGGGACGCTCGGAAGATTCTGCCTGGAGCACCCACTGCAAAGAATCATTGGCAAAATCAGCACGGTCTTGGGCGGTAAACCCCTCAATACCGCCCAGACGGAAGAGAACACGACCATCCAACACAACATCAGCTTTATCCGTATTGGGAGAGACGGGTAATTGAGCCAGAGTGGGCTGCCAAAGACTGAGACCACTCAACAGCAGCACCAAGCCCAACGTTACGATGACCTTAAAAAGGGCATTAACAATAGTCTGAAAGTTAGAAGACCAAGATTGGGTTAGGGTTGATCGCTCAAGCATGAACATCGTCTCCTCAAAAACAAATAGCGATTGAAAATCGACAGGTGCGAGGTCCCCTCAATCTTGATGCTTATCAATACAAAATTAATATCCAATTCCAATTAATATCCTGTTCTTATTATTATCCAATTCCAATCAATATCCCGCTCCAATCAATGCCTCATTCCAATCAATACCCGGTCAATGTCAATGTCACACCTAAGTAGAATTTTGAGAAAAGCATTAATTCAAAGCCTGAAATCGCTCATCAAACCAAGTCCCCTCCATCACAAACGATCGAAATAGTTTCACAATCTCAAAATTCTGCTTCTGACTCCATTGCAGCCCAACGTTTCGAATCGGCTGCATTTTCACAAGGGGAACATAGGTAATACCTGGCACAGCCTCCCATTCCGGCATAATGCTCATCCCCAAGCCTGCCTGAATCAGCGCAATCACCCATTCCTCATGATCTGCTCGGTACACAATGCGAGGTGTGACCCCCATCATCTCAAAAATTGAGGGTGTCATCTTGGATAAGATTTCACATTTAATACGCTCAATAAAGGGTTCTTGCTCCAGTTCCGTCAGCATCACTGCCTGCTTTTGAGCAAAGGGATGATTGCTCGGCACCCCCAACAGCAAGCGCTGTTGAAACAGCATCTGGGTGGTGGGCGAATCCGACTTTTCTTCCAATACGGTGACCGCAATATCAACATCCCCTTGAACCAACCAATCGTTCAGTTCATCCAAGTGAGTGTCACACAGTTCAATAATGACTTCTGGATAGAGTTCATGGAAAGACTGGATAATCTTGACAATCGTCTTCACCTGCAGCGTACAGAGCATGCCAATGCGCAGAACCGGCCTTTCCTGAAAGTTTCGCAGGGCATTGATGGTGGATTGGTACTCCGCAATAATTTTTGTGGCTTTACCCAGGAATAGTTGTCCCGCAGGTGTTACGCAAACACCCCGCCACCGGCGTTCTAGCAATGACACATCTAACTCTTTTTCTAGCTTTTTAATCCCAGCAGATAGCGACGGCTGAGAAACATACAGCGCCTCCGAAGCTCTAGTAAAACTGCCATTCTCGGCGATCGCTACAAAATATTGAAGTTGGTAAAGTTCCATAACTATAGTCGCTGCCTATGACATTCCTTGCAGAAATCCCGTTGCAGAGGGATGGAGGTCTTGTCTAGGATTTTCTTAGCATTCTTGGTGAAAACCAAAGCCTTTTTTTGACCTCTTTTAGTTTTATCAGAAAGCCGTCAAACGCTCTCACAGATTTCCTTTCATTCGCTCAGCTAATTCTAATTCTTCTCCTGGGGGCTGCTGTAATCTCACTGTTAAGAGAAACACGTCAGGGTCTCCTTCTACCTCACTCATCTCCATACCTAGAACTGCCATGACAACGCCAGTATTACAAGATCAAGTTGCCCTCGTGACAGGTGCTAGCTCAGGCATTGGAGCAGCGGTTGCTGTTGCATTAGCGGCGGCAGGGGCCAAAGTTGGGGTGAACTATGCCCGCAGTTCCAAGGGGGCAGAAGCCGTCGTAGACGAGATTAAGACCGCTGGAGGCGAGGCGATCGCCATCCAGGCCGATGTCAGCAAGGAAGACCAAGTGCTCAGCATGTTTGAGCAAATCTATCAGGCCTATGGCACCATCGATATTCTGGTCAACAATGCGGGTCTCCAGCAGGACTCATCCTTCACAGAGATGACCCTGGAACAATGGAACAACGTCATTGATGTGAACCTGACCGGGCAATTTCTCTGTGCCAGGGAAGCGGCCAAGGAATTTATCCGTCGCGGCGTTGTCCCCCAAAAGTCCTGTTCCGCAGGCAAGATTATCTGCATGAGTTCTGTCCATGAGGTGATCCCCTGGGCTGGGCACTGCAACTATGCTGCCTCCAAAGGCGGGGTCATGTTGCTGATGAAAAGCATGGGGCAAGAACTGGCATCCCATAAAATCCGGGTCAATAGTATTGGACCCGGTGCGATCAAAACCCCCATTAACCAAGATGCCTGGAACACACCGGAGGCGGAAGCTGATTTGTTAAACCTGATTCCCTACAACCGCGTGGGGGTTCCCATGGACATTGGCAAAGCAGCGGTTTGGCTGGCGTCGGATCAATCAGAGTACGTCCATGGCACCACGCTCTTTGTCGATGGCGGCATGACGCTCTATCCCGGCTTCGCGACGGGAGGCTAAGCCATGGCACTCAAGTTTTTCACCCAGGATGGTCTAGAGGTTCCCTCCGTCAATACCCAGCAAATGATTGAGGTCGATCGTGTGGCGATCGAAGAGACGGGCCCCAATCTCTTTCAAATGATGGAGAATGCGGGGCGAAATTTGGCGATGCAAGCGATCGCTTGTTTGGGCGATCGCTGGCACCAAGCTCGGATTGTGGTCTTGGCTGGCACCGGCGGCAATGGCGGCGGCGGCATTTGTGCCGCTCGGCACCTGAGTAATCGTGGCATCCCTGTCACACTCTGCCTCTCCTCCCCTCCCTATCGCCTTAAAACCGTTCCGAGTTGGCAGCACCACATATTCAAAGCCACTCTAGGACAGGAGATCGCCATTGCAGATCTCTATGACATGGATGACCCCGTTGATCTGATTCTCGATGCTGTGATTGGTTACAGTCTCCGTGCTGCCCCCCAGGGCAATGCCCTGGGATTAATTCAATGGGCCAATGCCGCTGATGCACCAATTCTCTCGTTAGATATTCCCTCAGGGGTTGATGCCACAACCGGAGCAACACCAGGGGAGTTCGTCCGAGCCAACTGGACCATGACCCTGGCGTTACCCAAAACCGGTCTTCTGCCAGACAAAACAGGGGAATTGAGTTTGGCCGATATCGGGATTCCGGCTGGAGCCTACGCTTGGAAAAGCTTGGGCATCGATTACACACCGCCCTTTGGCGATCGCTATCAAATTCCTCTGACCGTTAGAACGGTTGGGAATGAATCTGCAAGAGGTGCATTATGTTGAAATTTGGACGGGAAAGCTGTGGGGACTTAGCGATCGCCGAAAACCGAGAGTGGCTCGTCACCAACAGTATCGGCGGCTACGCAGCCGGAACAGTGGCAGGCTCACTCACCCGCCGCTACCACGGTTTATTGGTCGCGGCGCTGAAGCCACCTTTGGGACGGACGCTGCTGGTGGCCAAGTTGGACGAAGCGGTGCTGTATCAGGGCGATCGCTACGAACTCGCCACCAATCGCTGGGCAGGAGGAGCGATCGCCCCTGAAGGGTATCGACAGATCGAGCGCTTTCACCTGGAGGGCAGCATCCCAGTCTGGGACTTTGCACTGGGCAATGCTCTGCTCGAAAAACGAATCTGGATGCATCCCCGTGCCAATACAACCTATGTCAGGTACCACCTGAAACGGGCCTCAGCCCCCGTAACGCTCTCCCTCAAAGCCCTGGTCAATTACCGGGACTATCACAGCAATACTCTCGTTCAGGCTGGCTCTCATGAATGGCAAATGCAGGTTGAGGCAGTCCCCCATGGCATTCGGGTTCAGTCGTTTTCAGAGGCCGTACCATTTTATCTGCTGAGCAATCGGAGTGAGTTTCACGCCCATCACAACTGGTATCAAGGTTATGACTTGGCTCTGGAACGCTATCGGGGTCTGGGCGATCGCGATGATCATCTCCATGCCGCGAGCCTGGACGTGGAACTGCAACCGGGGGATTCAATCCTCATTGCGGCCAGCACCACTCAGACAGCGGCCCTAGACAACGAATCAACCCTCACCATTCGCCAAGCCTATGAGAAACAGTTGCTGGCTCAGGCTCAGATCAGTCATGCTCAAGCGAACAATCCCCCATGGCTGCAACAGCTTGTCCTCGCAGCTGACCAATTCATCGTC
>CALIJJ010000135.1 GCA_938017515.1 uncultured Pseudanabaenaceae cyanobacterium | reverse complement strand
ATCTTCACTTCCTGGGGAGCGAGGTCATGATTCGCCCAGGAGAGGACCGGTTTGTCAGTGGCAAATGGAACGGACTTGTGACTCATCGACGATCTTGAATCCAGATGACTTCTACTGTCTTTGTATTATTGTGTAGTACGAATCGAGGAATGGCAAGTTTCTGTGGCTCGGCAGCACAAATTCTCGGCAGCACAAAATTCCGCCAAGCAGCACTTTTCGGCGGAATTGCGTTTGCCCTGTGCTAGGGGCAGGTTTTGTCTAAAGTCTCTTCGTCAGACCCATCATTGACCTGCTCAATCTGCCCGTCCAGGTATTTTTTTAGTCTTGCGATCGCTTCGACAGAAGCGCTAGCGCAGCTGGTTGCCACAGGCGCTACAGAAGCGATCGCTCAATTCCACAGCCCCACCGCACTGATTGCAAAACTTGCGCTGCTGCTCGGGTTGGTGGCCTGAGTCAGCGTGACTCGAAGCGCTGACTGAAACATGGCTGCTGGCAGTGGATTGGGAGTAACTGTCAGATCCATGACGCTCAGCTCCATGACGCTCAAAACCGTTGCCGTTGGAATGATGGCTAGCACCATTGCCGTTAGACGATCCCATGCTCATGGCCATATTTCCGAGGCGCATGTGCATTGGATTCATATCCATCGACACATTCCCCATCGTCATGGGTTCCATGGGGGCCATCGGTTCCATGGGAGTCATCGGTTCCATGCCCGGCATTGACTCCATCTCTGGCATCGAGCCCGTCCCAAAATTGGGGCTGGCATTCGGGAATGCCTTGGTTTGGAGCGGGATTTTTGGGAAGCGGGCAGTATTAGGGGCGCCAACGGTGAGGCTCATACTGCTGCCCTGCACCTGAATGTAGGCGTCGCCCCGAGCAGTCCTGATCTTGAGCAGAATGCCGCGACCGATATCAAAGGCCACGGGAGGTTCTGTCCAGACACCCGTTTGAAAGCTGCTGCTGGACTGCTGCTGCTGACCCGGACTACTAATGCTGACCACTAATCGGGTCTGTAGACCTTGGTTTTCTAGATAAACCGTTTGTCCTGTGCTGAGTTCACAGACGTAAGCCATGGGGACCCTCGTGGTGAAGCGTGATGATGCCAATGCCCGTAATTTTCCGAGCTGTTCTCTTTCGAGCCGTTCTCTTTCGAGCTGTTCTAATTGTCTCGAAGAAGATGCGACCCATGCGTTGCTTAAAAATATTTTAAGTTCGCAATCCCTGACATTCTTCCCAAAAACAGACCAAAAGAGAGGTGGGTTGGCGACTGCCTAGATTTGCTTCAGTCGCTCTCCTTTTCTAAGATCATTGGGCGTTGCGGCATTGGTACAAAACAGGACCGTTTTGAGTTCGGCCAGCAGGAGTTCCACACGCTCATGTAGGGCCGCTTCGGAATCGCAGGCGGCTTGGAGGAAGGGACGTGCTAGACCCACTAGGTCAGCACCGAGGGCGATCGCCTTGGCGACTTCTAGACCATCGCGAATACCGCCGGAGGCAATCAGGGGAACGGTTGGCGCAATGTCTCGCACCTGCCGGAGGCAGTCCGCCGTGGGAATGCCCCAATCCGCAAACGTGATCCCCAGCTGATGCTGAATTGGGTTTTCGGCCCGCTCACTTTCCACCTTGGCCCAGGAGGTTCCGCCTGCTCCGGCAACGTCAATCGCAGTGATCCCCGCATCGATCAGTCGCTGGGCCATGGCGCCAGAAATACCGTTGCCAACCTCCTTGGCAATCACTGGGATCGACAGTTGACGACACAATTCCTCAACTTTATTTAACAATCCTTTGAAGTTCACATCGCCCTCGGGTTGGATGCATTCTTGCAGTGGATTGAGGTGGAGAATCAATGCATTGGCCTGAAGTCCATCGATGAGCTGGCGGCATTCGTCAACACCGTAGCTGTAGTTCAGCTGGACGGCTCCAATGTTGGCAAAGAGGGCAATCTCAGGGGCGATCGCCCGCACATCAAACGTCGGCATCAGCTCCGGCTTCTCCACCGCCACCCGTTGGGAGCCCACGCCCATGGCCAGGTTATACTGCTGCGCCACTTCCGCCAGTCGATAATTAATTTGCTTGGCCTGCTCCGTACCGCCGGTCATGGAGGATATCAGAACGGGGGACCCCAAGGTTTTTCCCAGAAATTGGGTTGTGAGGTCAATTTCATCACGGTTTAAGTCAGGCAGGCAGTTGTGAACGAAGCGATAGCGTTCTAGCCCAGTGGTGACTTCACGGCACTCGATGTTGTCCTGGAGGCAAATGCGGATGTGATCAGCCTTGCGAGTTTGGGTGGTCGCAGCGAGCGCAGGGTCCTGAACAACATGGTCCTGAACTGCATGATCCTGAAGTGAGGCGGCGTTGGAAGTCACAGTGATGGTGGGGAAAGCTGCTTCTTTATCTAACACCGCCTTGAGCGAATATTCCTGGAGATTCTGATCTTCAGAGCCCCATAAAACGAACAGTGCTTCCTATCGGGGCAAACCAGTGTGCCAATCCCAAACGCTCCTATGCCTTGGGGACTGAGCGATCTAAATTGCCAAACTTAGGGGACCAAAAGCCAGTTTTCCCCTGGTAGGTGGACTGAAAATAGGCCACGTCTTTGCATTTGCCCTTGCGATGGTCAAGCACCGAGCAGCGCAGCATCACCTTAGATTTGCCCTCCTTTTCGTAGCTGTAGCGTTCCAGCAGGGCTCCACAGATGGGACAGGGGTCGTTGGTGAAGTTGGCGGGGTCGGGGGAGCGTTGGGCGTAGGGGAGTTCGTAGCCTTTCTTTTTGGCATTCCAAAACATGACGGTGTCGCATCCCGCTGAGCCGCATTTGAGGAAATGATCGGCTTTCATTTTTTTGGATTTAGATGGAATTTTTTGCAGGGGATCGCCGCATTTGGGGCAGGTTGTTTCGCAAGTTGTTTTGCTCGCTGTTTTGCCGGTGGAGGCTTTTCGGGCCGTTGTTTTGCGAGTGCTGGTCTTGTGGGTGCTAGTCTTGCTAGTGCTGACTTGGCGGGTGCTGACTTGGCGGGTAGTCGTCTTGTGGGCGGACGGTGCCTGGGTTCGCGATGAAGCTTGGGTTCGCGATGAAACTGTTTTTTTGGACGAGGCAGGCGATAGCGGCTGCTGGGCCTGACTTTCTAGCACACGCCCCATGTTGCGCTGGGCCTGGGCGATCGCCGGTCCAAAGTACTCCCGATACCACCCCGTCAAATACTGCTCCCAATCTTGATGGGATTCGCGATGGGATGCAGCGCCTTGAGTTGCGATCGCATCTAACTGATCTTCCATCTGGGCGGTAAACTCAGGCTGAATCAGATCCGGCAGCAGCTTGCCCAGGGCGTCATCTAGGTTCAGCCCCAATCCTGTGGGTACCAGCTTTCCTTTTTGCAGTTCAACATAGGTGCGATCGCGCAAGGTCTTCAGCGTGGGCGCATAGGTGCTGGGTCGTCCAATCCCCTTCCGTTCCATCAACTGGATCAATTTGGGTTCGGTATAGCGTGGTGGCGGTTGCGTTTGTTTCTGATCCGCTTGGGCTTTCTGGAGGGTCAGGGTTTGTCCTTCGGCGAGGGTCGGTAACTGGGCGTCAGCTTTGAGGTTATTCCAGTAGCGCGTGTACCCGACAAATTCGACGACTTGGCCTCGGGCTTCCCAATAGGCCTGTTCTAAGCCGTTTTGGCCATTCTTCTGACCCTGCTTCTGGCAGTGGGTCACAATGCGGGTTTTGCGCAGGCGGACCGGGGCACATTGGGACGCCACGGATCGGTTCCAGATCAGTGCGTAGAGCTTGGCATCGTCGGCTCCCAGTTGGTTGCTCAGGGCATCGGGCGTTTGCTCAACTTTGGTGGGGCGAATGGCTTCGTGGGCGGCTTGGGCTCCCTTGGCGGTGCGGTGCTTGGCGACGCTTCTGGGAACGTTGGTGGGGTCATGTTGCTGGAGGTATTGCTTGACAGCCGCTTTGAAGGGAGCTGCCAGCTCAACGGAATCGGTGCGCATGTAGGTGATGTGGCCCGCTTCGTAGAGCGACTGGGCGACTTTCATGGCGCGCTCGGGGCTGAGGCGAAGTTTGGAGCCAGCGGCCTGCTGGAGTGTGGAGGTGATGAAGGGGGGCGGTGGGGACTGATTTGTGGTTTTGCCTTCGATGGAGACGACGGTGTGGGGACTGGTGCGGGCGAGTTCGACCAGGCGATCGGCTTCGGCCTGGGTGCTGACGCGATCGGACTCTAGGTCTTTGGCATTATCGTTCTTGCCCTCGCTGCCTTTGCCCGCTTGACCGCTGCCTTGGCTGCTGTGGGTCTTGCCGTGGGTCTTAATGGCTTTGGATTCACTGCCCTTTTTCGTCACGGCCTTGGCCTTGAGCTGCCGACAGTAAAACGCCTTCAGCCCTTCCTGGTACTGAACCCAAACACTCCAGTAATCCTCGGGCTTAAAGACCAGAATCTCTCGCTCGCGCTGGCAGATGAGATGCAGCGTGGCGCTCTGAACCCGGCCCATGGACTTTGCACCATTTTGCAAGGGCCAAACCACGTGACGGCTGCCCTTGTAGCCCACGAGCTTGTCGAGGCAGTCGCGGGCACGACCGGCGGCGATGAGGGATTGGTCCAGTTGGCGAGGGTGGGCGATCGCCGCCCGCACCGCCGCTGGCGTAATTTCGCTGTAGACCACGCGCCGGGGCTGCTTCAGCCGCAGGGCCTGCTGCAAATGCCAGCCGATGGTCTCCCCTTCACGATCGGGGTCCGTGGCGATGTAGACCGCATCGGCTTGTTTAACCGCCTGGCGCAGCTCCGTCAGAATTTTCTTGGCCTTTGGACTGCGGGGCACATAGCGACAGTCCACGGTGCCATCACCGAGGTCAAACCCGAGAGAATCTTCACCATCGTTGGCCAGCTCTCGCACATGACCCACACTGGCTTTGACTATCCACCCCGGACCCAGGATTTGGCTAAGTTTGCGGATTTTTCCGGGGCTTTCAATCAGGAGCAAATTGGCCATGGTAGGGGGAGCAATAGCCCTGTTCAATCATCGCCTTTGATTGTAGTTCGTTTGAACCATAATTTGAGTTTTGTAATATGACGATTTCTCCTGCACCAGTCCTGCAAAACACAACATCTGATGCGGACCGAAAGAAGATAGAATCGGCTTCGGTTTTGCGTTTCGTTCCTCGGGATAACCTCAATCGATGACGATTTCTAATTCCTTCAATGATTTATCGTCAATGATTTCGCCAGGCCCTGAATTATCCAGCTCTGAATTATCGGGTTCAGAGTCCTCTGGTGCTGAAGTGATTCGCGATCGCGCGGGACGCTGCTACCGCATGGCAGTCTCGGTTGAAGGGCCCATTAGCCGTTTTAAGCTTTACGAACGATCCACGCTGGTGGGTGAAGCAAAATGCGTGCGAGAGTCTCCCCAACGCATGGCACTGGGGGATATTGCGATCGCCAACGAAGCGATCCCCACGCCTACGAACGTCTTGATGCGCTATGTACGGCAACTTCCTGGTTTGCAGCACCACCCCGTGAACTATCGCGGTCGGGGCCTCGGAACAGCATTACTGAATCGTTTAATTGACCACACCCGAGCCGCAGGAGCGGAGGAACTCTGGGGAGAGGTCTTTCAGCAGGACATTCAAAATAGCCCCGAGCTGCTGGATTGGTATCAGCGGCTCGGATTTGAACGTCGCCCTCCTGAGGGAGACGTCGAAGTGGATGTGGTCGCGCTGATTTGTTTGGCGTTGGTCTAGGAGATTAGAGGCCTTGGGATTAGAGGCTTTGGACAGCCTTCAGGGCTTCCGCCGGTTCTGCCCGCTTGGTGTAGTCGGCATCTGCAAAGGCATAGCGAATGATTCCGCTGGCATCGATGACGTAGGTGGCGGGCATGGGTAGCCCATAGCTGTCGTCGCCATTGCTGGTAGGGATGTCGATACCGAAGCTTTGGTAAATCGGCTGCAGGGTTGGATCCAGCGTAAAGACCAGGCCAAAGTCCTTTGAGACCCCATTGCCGACGTCGCTTAACACCTCAAATTCCAGCTCATGCTTTTCCGTCACGCTGAGGGAATGGTCCGGCAACTCTGGCGAAATTGAGACCAGTTGGGCACCGGCTTGCTTGAATTCGGGCAGGAGCTGTTGGAAGGCGCGTAGCTCCAAGTTGCAGTAGGGACACCACTCACCCCGGTAGAAGTTGATCACAACGGGGCCTTGGGCCAGCAACTCGCTGAGGCGAACGGTCTTGCCCGTTGCGTTGGGCAGTGAAAAGTCTGGAGCCTTGGCACCCACTGGAAGCGCCTTATTCGCGAGGCCAGCTTCTTCTAGCGATCGCGTGGCGGCGATCATCTGCGCCTGAACCTCCTGGGGCACTTTCTGAATGAATCCGGCTTTGTAGTCTTCAATCTGGCTGCTGAGGCTTTGGGCTGAGGCTGTGGTGCTCATACTTGATTGTCCTTTATTTCGAAAGTTCAGAACAATTAAACACCTCAAAGATGAGATATCCCTGAGAGCAGAGTATGAGCGCGCAATGAAATTCAGGGCCGAGTGAGAGGTGGACCGAGTGAGCGGTGGACCGAGTGAAATAATAGAAATGTCATCTATGCAGATTCCTGCGCAGCCCCTTGCCTCGCCTGACCCACCACAAAGCCAAACAGGTTTCTGTCAATCGCCGCCGCCATTACGAACTGGATGGCCAGCGGTATCCCGGCATTACGACCATTCTTTCGGCAACGAAGCCGAAGGAAGAACGCGATCGCCTCTGGGCCTGGAAACAACGGGTTGGAGCAGCAGAAGCCACCCGCATCACCACCACTGCATCTCGCTCTGGTACCAAGCTGCATAAGCTGCTGCGTCAGCATCTCCAGGCCAAGTCGGTCCAGGCCAAGTCGGTCCAGGGCGAGTCGGTCCAGGGCGAGTCGGTTCAGGGCGAGTCACTCCAGCCGGAAACACCGGAGATCCCTGAGGCGGTTATGGGGTACTGGGAATCGATTCAGCCCGTGCTTGAGCCGATTCAAGACATTCTCTTGGTGGAAGGCGCGATTTGGCATCCCTCAGGTTTTGCGGGGTATCCCGATGCACTGGTGTTGTACAACGAACATCTTTCCCTTTGCGACTGGAAGACTGCACGGCGGCCCAAGCAGGCGGAGTGGATTGAAGACTATTTCATGCAGATTGCCGCCTATGTCCAAGGCGTGAACTGGGTCTATCAAGATGAGGGGATTGTGGTGGAACGGGGACTGGTGGCGATCGCCCTCGATGGTCAAGCCGCCCAAACGTTTCCCCTGGGACCTGTGGAATTAGAACAGTACTGGCAAAAGTTCCAGAAACGATTGCGGCAGTTTTACTATCGCCAAGGCTTACAACCTCCGCGCTCTCCGCGCTCGGAATGAATGATTCGTCAGTATTTTTCTGGCAACGAATGATTAGATTCGATCTCTTGCACGAACCTGACAGCCGCCCCCATCCCCCAACCCCTTGTCCCCAATTCTAAGGGAAGGGGAGTCAAAAAGCCCCTCTCCCAATCTTGGGAGAGGGGTTGGGGTGAGGGCCAGATGAGTGATGTA